>NZ_JCALDH010000008.1:0-249620 GCF_059812765.1 Mycobacterium sp. NGS39
AGTGCCATCTGCCATCGATGTCAACCTTCTTAGTCGTCGCCGACCTGGGACTCATTAGGCCGCAAACTTCACCAGCGGCGGGCGAGCGTTTAAGCGCCACCCCCGACTCCTGACAGCACTCGCTCCACACCTGCGGAGGAGAGTGGCGCTTGGGAGCTTCGAGAACTGCGCAATCAATTCCGTCCACCACACAAAGACTCGATATCAGTCAGAATGACTGATTCCACCGACAATCGCCCCGTCGATCTCAACCGCCGCGACAATTTCGACCGACTGCTCAGTCGTCGTGTCGCGGTGGTCAAGCAGCGAGTTCTAGAGCTTCTCGCGCCCGGATTCGCGGCTCTCGACGTCTACGCGACCAGAGAATCTGGCGCTGCCCTTTTGACGCTTGTGCCCGCTGATGCCACCGACCATTCACGCGGAGGAATCACGGTCACCACTTCGCCGGTGTCAATAACTGCCCAGTCTCCGGTCCCCGCTTCTTCCACCGACAATGCCGTGCCGTCGACACACGCCCTCGGCATGTTGTGGGGTGCTCCCGAAGGTCCCGACGAGGCAGTGCGCACCGACGAGACGGTGCAGTTCTGGGAGCACGACTTGCCGCTCCAGAGGGCCTACCTGGCAACACAACTCGATGCCGGCCACCGGTTCGACGCGATCGTCGTAGACGAAGCCCAGCACGTCGCCGACGCTTGGTGGGACCCGCTGCTCGCCGCGCTCAAAGACGAACAGACCGGCGGCCTGTACGTCTTTACCGACGAAGGCCAGCGTGTGTTCAACCGGTACGGCTCACCGCCGGTGCCACTGACGCCGCTTTATTCTCGACCACAACCCGCGCAACACCCGCCAGATCGCGACCGCGTTCCAGCCCCTCGTTGATCACCCGATGCGATTCCTCGGCGGCGACGGGCCGGCCGTCGCCTTCATCGCATGCAGCCCCGACCAAGCCATGAACGTAGGCGACGACCAGATCGAGGCGCTCCTCACAAGGTTGGCGCCCCGAGGATCTCGCGTTGCTGACGACCGGAAGCCGTCATCCCGAGCAGCTCGCCCGCCAAGCCGGTGGCAACGCCGCGTAGTGGGACACGTACTGGGACACCGATCAGGTGTTCTACGGCCATGTCCTCGGCTTCAAGGGCCTGGAGCGGCGCGCCATCGTGCTCGTCGTCAACGAGGAGTCGCGCTTCGAGCGCTCCCGCGAACGCCTCGACGTCTGATTGTCCCGTGCCCGAGATCAACTCGTCGTGTGCGGCGACCCCGACTTCATCCGAGATGTCGGCGGTCCCGATCTCGCTCGGCGGCTTGTCCGTGCTTCACGCGACGGCCTCTACGTTTCTAGTTCGATTGTTGCAGAAAGACTTTCGGCGATCTCGTCGACGAGAAGCCGGCCTGGACCCTCGAATAGCGACGAGGCGCCAGGTCCGAATAGCTGCCAACTGCCCCGCGTTGACGCGTAACGCCGCCCTCCGTACAGCACCATCACCTCGGCCGGGTCGTGGCCAGCCAACTCAGCCTGCCGCGAATGCCAGACAAGACCCTGGATTCTGCGCCCGCCGCCTGCCTGCCCCAGCACGGCAACTGCCAGTCGGCGTGTACACGGATAGTGCTCGGCGTCGCTGGAGACGACATGCCCGCGGCGCAGTCCCAGACGCTCCAATTCCGGATCCCGCAGATCGGCCAGCCTGGCCACCGCGGGCGTACGCACGTGCGCGAGCAGCATGCCTCGCAGGTTGCGTTCGTAGACGATCCGGGGGCTGTCGTGATGCAGATCGTGAAACACCGTCTCCAGCAACGCTGCGGCCGGTGTGGCGGCCAGGTACATACTCGGCAGGCGGACGCCATCCGACGGATCGTCGATGGGCGAGAAGCGGGCATCGCCGTAGCCAGGGTTGTGCTCGTCGTAACCCCACGTCGCGTTGTACACGCGATACCAGGCGGTGCCCGCCCGCAGCGAAGTGGTGCGAACACGTGGCAGCCGGTCCGCGATCGGGCATTCTGCTGGGTTCGGACAGGTCAGGTCGGCGGCCGGAAAGGCGGCCATCTAGGCGGCCGGGGCCGCTGCGAATCGCTCGGCCGCGCGCCGCACCCGCTGTGGAGCGGTGCGCACCAGTTGTTCCGGAACTGCACCGGACAGCAGACTCGTCGGCGAGGTCAGCCATGTCCACAACGCCCAGCCCTGCACTCCGGCACTCTGCAGTACGGTCAACAGCGGTCGCAGCTCCGGACGGGGCTCGCCCCGGTCATCGAGCTGGAAAGCCGGGATCAGCGTGCGCCCATTGTGAGTCACGGTGAAGACTCTGCCTTCCGCCCTGCGACGCGACAGCCACGTGCGGGTGCTGGACTCGCGGGCATCACCGCGCAGCTCGCACAGCGAACCATACGTGTGAATCGGCGTGGCCAACAATGCATCTCGGTGAATGGCCAGCCGCTGCGCTTGCGCGACGGTCGCCGGAGGGGTCAGCGGGACATTGCTGGCCATCAACGTGTGTACGAGCTCATCGCGGGTGGCCGCGGCATGCTCGGCCTGCACCGCCCGGACCCGATCCAGCAGATCCAAAGCCTCAGCGACGCGGTGCGGACTTACCCCGCGGACTTCGACGTGATCTGAGCGCTCCGCGATGTCGTAGCGTTCCGCCGCCGATGCCGTCATGTAGCGATCGTAGCACCTCTGCTCAACTATGTTAGCCGCTACAACCAGGGAGCAGTGCGACGTCTGCCCCGCATCGGGCACCATAGTGACGTGCCGCTTTCCGAGACAGCGCTGCTCAATGTGGCCGGCGATCTGTTCTATGCCCGAGGCGAAGACTACGTCCGTTATGTCCGGGGACTTCGGGTGACCGACGTCAAGGCCTACGCGTCGGTCCAGGCCAAGAACGTCTACACCGTGGAGCTCGACTGGTCCGGTCCGCTACCCGACGGATCCTGTACCTGCCCGCACCATGCCGACGGCAATTTCTGCAAGCACATGGTCGCGACCGGACTGGCCGCGATCGACACCGGACGCGTCGCCGTCGACGACGCAACCACCGCTACGCCCGCGCTTGAAGCGGTAGTGCAGGCGATGAACGTCGACGAGCTACGTGAACTGGTCATGACACTTGCGCAGCGCGACGACGGCGTCCGCCGCATGCTGGAGATCCGCGCGGCGACGGCGGCAGGCGACGTCGAGCAGGCCAAAGTCCAGTTCGAAGCCTATGTGCGAAACATGTTGTCTTTTACGGACTTTATCGACTACCGGCGTTCGTTTGAGGTGGCGGAAGCGGCCAGTGAAATGCTCGACGAACTCGAGAACCACCTGAACAGTGGGACGGCTGAAGTCGTGCGGCCGGCGCTGCTGCGCGCAGTGACCATGCTGCGGAAGATGCTCCAGCACGTTGACGACTCGTCGGGCTCGATCGGTGACCAATGCCAACGTGCCGCCGACCTCTACGCGCGGGCCTGCCGGCTGGGTCAGCCCGACCCTGTCGCACTTGCGAAGTGGCTGGTGAAGTTTCGCGCTGAGTCGCCAGGGTGGCCGACTGTGGTCTTGGCGGACTTCGTGGACGCGTTCGACGAGCGGGCACTCCAGACATACCGCCGCGCGGTGGCGGCGCTGGACCTCAAGCTCCAGGATCGTGGTGACTGGGGGCGGTCCAAGGTCGACGCAATGCTGCTTGAGCTTGCCGACCACGACGGCGATGTCGATCGGGCCGTCGACTTGCTTGCTCAGCGGGAACATCCTCAGTACGGGGCCATCGTCGATCGGCTACGCGCAGCAGGACGCCACGGGGATGCGGTGGCATGGATTGACCGCGCAGTTGCCGAGGGACGAGTCTCCAGCCACGGTGGTGGCAACGCATATTGGCTGAGCCCCGACCATGTCGCCAAGACATACCTGGAATTGGGCCGCATTGACGACGCTGTCGGTGTCCTCCGCGCGGACTTCGTCCGACAGCCGTCGGTCCAGAACTACCGCGTCCTCGTCGATTTCGCGGCTCACATCGACCGTGCCGATGCCGAACGCACCTGGGCATTGGAACATGCGCGACAACTGGCATCCGACCGCTTCGCCGCCGGGGCGGTCTTGGTCCAGCTCTTGCTGAGCGAGGGTGATGTCGAGGCTGCTTGGCAGGCGGCCGACCGCTATGGTCCCGGCTGGGCGTGGCGGGAACTGGCCGTCAGAGGCGCCGAAGCTCGGCCCATCGACGCTGCAGACCTCTACCGGCCGCAGCTCGAGGCGGACCTACGGTACCCCAACTCCAAGCTGTATCCAGACATCGCCGCGAGACTGGCGACCATGGCGGAACTCTACGAAAGAGGCGGTCGCAACGCCGATTTCGCGTCGTTCATCGCGCAGATCCGCGAGGAGTACGGCCGCCGACCCGCGTTGATGAAAGCACTGAGGGCGAAGGGACTCTGAACGGCACAGGCCGCATGTCACCGCCCATGCGTAGCCTCCGCGCCATGACTAACAAGCGACGGCCTAGGCGGCCGAAGAACCGCAACCCGGATACCTCCGGCGACACGACGGTCACCGGCATATTGCGCCGTGTCCTGGCCAGGGGGCATACCCTCAGTCTCTTGCACGGGTGGCCGAGTCCAGCAGCGACACCAACGTCGTCGAAATGACCCTCGCCGATGCCCGGGTGTGGATCGAAGAAGCACTCAGCAAGCCGATGCTCGCACCGGAAACCGAAACCTGGCCGCTTTACCGAGCACTGGTTCAGTGGCTGGTAACTCGGCTACCCGAAGGCGGTGAGCATCGGTCAGCGGCCATGGATTGGAAGATGACCGAGGAGCCGTGCGACAGGTTCTTCGCTACCAGTTCGGCAGCGCCGTTCGCCGACCCCAGCCATCGGGAGCTGCTGCTGGAGCTCCTCGAGACTGGTACGGGTGACCCATTGCGGTGGAGCACGACGCGTGTCGAACAGGCGATCGGCGGCACGCCCTACATCGACGACAACATTCCGCTAGAGGTCGTGCTGGACGTTCCCGACCTGTTACGCGCGTACATCCCATACGCTCACGCGCAGAATGGGATTCGGGACGAACTGACGTCACGAGCAGTCGCAGTGATCGACGCGCGGTAGCCAAGGCCGACACGGTAGTCACTGACGAGATGGTGTTGGCGCTCGTCGATTCCGGGCGGCGCTTACCAAACTGCTGGCCGATGGCTCCGCTCTGACTTTTCACCCGCAGTCGGTGCCGGTCATGGCGGCGGCTACTCGGTCGTTCCTGTATGCCCTTGATCCGTGACGATCGTCTGGAGAAGGTCGACGATCAGTTGTTGTCCGGCGGCCAGGACGTCGAACTTTCCGCGCATCTCGGTGAAGCCATTGTCGACGTGCGTACGAAGGTCGACGAAGTCCTGCCGAAGGGCATTGAAACTCGCCGTGGTGGCCCGGCGGAAATCGCGTATCTCCGCGGGATTCACTGACGTCACGGTCGGCGGCGCCGGCGAGAACACGAGCGGACGCGGCGTCTTGCTCAGTTGCCCGGACCCGGCCGGCGAGATCGCGCACTTGCTCCTCGAGAGCGCTGACGCGTGGTTCCAGATCCCCAGACTCCACGTCGACCACCCTATCGTGGAGCCCCGCTTCACTCGAAAGTTATCCACAGCCCCTTGCCGTGCCGACCCGTCCGCACCTCAACATGTCGGACGTCCACCGGACACTCGCCCCATGCGACGCCCGACTTCAGACGGCGTCATCGGAAAGGGAGAGTTCATGGGCAACAGGGCAAACTTCGTCGTCGTCGAAGACCAGAACTGGCAACTCTATTACTCGCACTGGGGAGGCGGCCGCATCCTCGACGCACTGATCGGCGGCCCGGAACTCGCCCTGCGGTACGCCGCCACGCTAAGGCGATGCGAGAAGGACGAATGGACCGCCCCAAGTTGGTGCGACGGCGGTGCGCTGGTAGATCTCGACCGTCGCCGGTTGCTGTTCTTCGGCGAGCCGTTGATGGTGTCGATGAACGAGCGGCGCGCCTTGATGGACGTGCTGCCCAGGCTGTGGCCGGGTTACGAAATTCGTTGGGCATACGACGGAACCGAAGAACTGGCCAGATATGTAGCAGTCCACCTGCCGCCTGACGACTGGGACAGGCAGCCGATTCTAAAGCTCGCCCGCGACCGAAAGCACATGTGCCATATCATCTCTGTGGTCGACGCCGACGGGCAGCTGCGCTTGTGGCCGCTGTGGTGGCACCTCAGCAAGGCGTGGCATGGGCCGGCATTGCTCGACAAGCTGCCTGGCCCAGGGATTCGCCGAATCAAGCTCGGCGTGATCCCCGAAGGCGGCGCTCACATCGACGTGCGCCGAAAGACGTTGGAAGCCTGGCAAACCGCCGACACGATGGGTTTCTTCCACGCTCTGCCCGAGCTGTGGCCCGGCTGGCACACCGAGGTCTGGGAGGACCGCTTCGAGGAACACGTCGAATGGTGCGCGGGTGCGCTGCGTGTGCCCGAGGTGGACGTGGCTGCCGGCATTGACAGCGCTGTGACGCGGATTCGCGAGCGGGTCTTCGAAAGCTTCGAAGACAGCCCGGCAGGGCACATCGCCAAACTTGCCGGGCTGCTGGCGCCTCTCGCGCCGGGGTTCACGGTCAGCCCCGACGCGCTCGGCGACTGTGGCGTTCGGCCGACCGAATCCGAGTGGTCTCGCTTCCTCGACGCGTGCGACGTCGTGCGATGCGTCGATGAGGAGTCGGCATAGCCGCCTTCGGTCCCGAGCTGGCGTTTGACCCTGCGCGCGGACACGGGTGAGCCTCCTCAGAGGTACATCCCTGCCGGAACCTCGGCCCGGTACCGCCCGCTGCCGACCTCGGCCAATAGCGTTGCGGTGCTGACGCTTCCGTCGTCGCCCGCGAGCACCGCGCGGCGGACGACCTCGCGGATGTCGCTGCCACTCGTCCGTTCGGGCAGCGCCGCCACGACCGCTGCCGTGTCGACGTCCTGGCCGCCAGGGATATCGCGGATCAGCGCCGCGAGGATGCGCGCGGCGTCAGCTCGGTGGGGGTAGCCGACCTGGACGACTGAGTCGAACCGCCCGGTCCTGATCGCCGCTTTGTCCAGCGTCGCGGCGTCGTTGGTGGACGCCAGCGTCAGAATGCGGGCATCGACCTTGATGTCCATTGCCTGCAAGAGCTCCGACAATCCCGATCCGCCAGTGTTGCGGTCCCGGCACCACAGGTCGACGTCCTCCAGCACGATCAGCACCGGACCGCCGAGGCGCTGAGCCTCCTCAACCACAGCGGTAAGCAGCTCGGCCCCGGCCTTGGCTTCCACATAGATGACGGTGAATTGGCCGACGACCTCGCGAGCGACGACCGAACTGACCGCTGACTTTCCGGTGCCCGGTGGACCGCACAGAAGCACACCGCGTCGTGCGCCGAGACCGTGTGCGTTGAGTACGTCGTGACGGTCGCGCACGGCGGTGACACCTAGGTCGACCTCAGTCCACACCTCGTCGGGGACGATGACGGTCTCGCGGGTCGTGGTCGACGGTAGGTCGACCACGTCGAACCGCAGTCCATGCTTCAGGGTGGCGCGCACCGCCTGGCCGCGGTAGGGGTTCAGCTCATTGGCACGCGCGGCCAGCCGGTCCAGCACCGCGCGGGCGTGCACCTGGTTGTCGGGCGCCACGTACGCGCTCACTTCGGCGGTGTGGATAACGCTTTCCCGCGCATCGATGTGGATGACGCATCCGGTGTCGTCAAGCGTTCCCGCGGGGAAATACACCCGGAGGCAGAGCGGGTGCCGATACCGCCGGTCGCCGATCTCGGTCTGCGTCCACGTCGGTGGAGACGTGTACTCGCCCGGACCGATCTCGCAGACGTCAGCGTGCCTGTCGATCCACTCGGCCAGGGCCAGCGGAACAGTCAACCGGGATACGGAATTCAACTCGCGTTCCTCATCCAGGAGGTGGCTAGAGTCCGGGACGCTCAAGCAGCGGGCGGTGAATCCGTCTGCGCTTTCCGCGATTTCCCGTTCGGTGACACCCACCAGCAGCTCGCCGAGCGCTTGCAGCACGGGGCGCACATCGGAGTCCAGGCCGTCGAGCCATGCTTTGACGTCGGTGATCGGCCGGCGGAGCCCGCCATCGCCGGTGGCGGGCTCGGCGGCTGGATCGTTCAAATCTTCGTCGGTGAGAGTCATCATGAAGTGGTTGATCGGAAAGAAGGCAAGTGGAACAGAATCGCACCCGACCGCTACGTCGTCAACTGATTTGTTGAAACTGACGAAGTTTCGCGTGGCGGCCCGCGCAGCGGGCCTCAGCGGTCAGTCAACTTATCGAGCGAGAATTCCATTGTCGTCGGCTCTTTCACACGGACCGTGCCTGCATCGAGTGCCGGGACCCGTCGATAAACCTCACCGTCGAGGCGGTAGGCGAGAAATCGTTCGTCTGGCGGTGCATCCGGATCGACGATCCAGTAGTTCTCGATGCCCGCCTGGGCGTACTCGTGCAACTTCATGACATGGTCTGTCCCGCGCGAGCCCGGCGACACGATCTCGACGACGAGCACGACGTCTGCCGCCTGGACCCGGGCGGGCCGCTGCTCGAAAACACGATCAGGAACCACGACGATGTCGGGGTCGCGGACACTCGGTGGAAACGACGATCGCGTAATCACTTCGATTTCCGGAAGTGCCTCCAGTCCCTCCGGCAGGTGATCTTCGAGGAGGCGGGTTAGCCTTCTGGAAACGCGTTGATGCCAAACCTGCGGCCGCGGCGCCATGATGAGAGTCCCTTCGCTGAGCTCCCACCGTCGCGTCGGGTCGAGTCCCAGGGCGTCCCATTGCTCCAGGCTGAGTAGGCCACGGGGCAAGCTCGCAAGGTCGGACACTGCCCGCCTCCTCTCGCCACAGAGCTCGAATACAGAATACGCGCAACGGCGATCGCATCGGATTCTGGCGGATGCCACCGACAAGCGATCGTTGCGGCGTATCGAGATGCTTTGCGCGATGCGATGATCGCGGATACACCGCTGGACATGCGAGGTGGACGCCATACGGGGTGCGACGCTTTGGCAATCGTCACCGACCTAAGGCACCGCGCGCGATGAGCTCGACGACGACGTCGATGGATGCGTTCGTGGCACAGCTGCAGCGAGATTCACCAGACCGTGCGCCGTCAGGCCGGGCCACCCGTGCAGCAGCATGCGCCAACGCCGGGGAACCGCGCTGGCCCCATAGGCGGCGCCGAGCAACCCGCCCGCGATCGCGGCCACGGTGTCGGCGTCATTCCCCGCGCGCACCGCGGCGTCCAGCGCTGGCCTGAGGTGTTCCGCGCGGACCGCGGGTACAGGCGTGGTAACGATCGCCGACCATGCAGCCTGCAGCGCGGAAACCACCCACCCGTTGTTGGGGAAGTCTTGCGGCCTCGCCGACTCTGCAGCATCAAGCCTCTTCGTCCACAGCTGCCGACGCTCAGAAGCCAACTGGCGCAATCCGATTCGGACGTCGAGCGCTTCGGTGAGCACGGCGTGGCGGATCGCGCAGCACCACAAGACACAGGCGTCCGCGGCGTCCTGGTCGTAATGCGTGAGCTCGCTGATCGCGCGGGCCGCCTGCACCATCGCATCCTCATCGTCGAGGTAAGCCAACGCGATCGGCGCCGTGCGCATCAGCGAACCGTTGCCTGCCGTCCGGCCGGTGCGCTCGTGCAGCTTGGCGGCTTCTGCTCGTGCACTTGTCGCGGAGATGTCGCCGCCCCGCGCAGCGGCGGAGAGCACGCTGCGGGTTTGGATGCCGACGTCCTTCGCGTGCAGCGACCACTCGTGCCACCGGGCGACAACCTTGTCCTGCGCGGCTTCCGTGCGGAGGTCTGCGCCGGTGGCCGCGACTTCCGCAATCGCAATCGCCATCGCGGTGTCGTCGGTCCACTCGCCGGGTTCCCAACCGCCGCCGCCGACCATGTCGACCTCGAGGTCAGGGCCACGCGGCGGGCCGAATTCGTATGGTGCGCCGAGCGCGTCGCCCGCCGCGGTGGCCAGGAGGACGCCCTCGATGCGGTCAATCAGTGAAGTCATGTGGCGACCTCCTTCTGCCGAGCAGCGTTAGCGCATATCCGCGCAAATGTATGGCCACTGTACGCTGAGGCACCGACATGAGCGCTTATCGGGACACCAGCGGGAAAACGCTGGAGGACTACCCGCGACCGTCAGTCGCGGTCGACACGGCGGTCCTGACCTTGCACCCGGAACTTGGTCTGGTGGTTCTCGAGGTCCGCCGACCGCGCGGCACAGGCTGGGCATTGCCGGGCACCTTCCTGCACCCGGGAGAAAGGCTGGCCGATGCAGTCGACCGGTCGCTACGGGCCAAGGCAGGGGTTCGCGGACTGCATCCGCGCCAGTTGCATGTGTTCGACGATCCGAAGCGCGACGACCGTGGCTGGGTGCTTTCCGTCGCGCACGTCGACGTGGTGCGACTGGACCGACTGGCCTCGCGGCTGCCGACGACACGGCTCGTCCCGATCGAAAGACCCGGGCGGTTGCCCTACGACCACGCCGACATCATCACGCTTGCGGTCGACCATATTCGCTCGCGCTACGAGAAGCAGCCCGACCCGGACGGTCTTCTCGGCGACGAGTTCACGTTGCGCGAACTGCGGTTGGTCCATGAAGCGATCGCCGGACATGAGCTGCAGCGCGACACCTTCCGGCGCACGATGGAAGATCACATCGTGGCTACCGGGACGCTGGCCACCGGGAGCCGGGGGCGTCCGGCAGAACTTGTTCCGCCGGTGACGCCATCGCGGATTGCTGAGTGCGCGTCTGCCCGGCTCTTAGCGACAAGCGGCGCACTGCACCACGCAATTGTCGCTAAGAGTCGGGCACAACGGTGTTCTCCTCCGACGCCGTTCGCGGCTGACCGAGACTACTTGCGACGCAATGCGATCGACTTCGCTACCTCGCCATACCGCTCAAACCGATCGGCATGGCTCAGCGCGTTGTACAACACGATTCGCGTCGCGACGTCCCCGTACTTCTGAATCAGTACATCTGCCAGTCGATCCCACGTCGACTCCGTCGCGAACTTGGCGATGTGCTCGTCGCTGATCTGCGCCGCCATCCCCGCGAAGTCGCCCGCCCTCTGCTTCTCCCGGATGCGCGCCGTCGTCCCCTCGAAGCCTGCCTCGTCCCAGATGAACGCGTAGTTCGGCGTGCTTCCGTAGAAGCTCATGCTGGCCCGCACCGCCTCACGCTCCCGGTGCCGTTCCTCGTCGGTGTCGCCGACGATCGTCATCACCGGCACGATCACCGCGATGTCCGACGCCGATCGTCCTGAATTCGCAGCTCCCGCAGCCACATTCGGCACCACATGCCGCGCGATGTACCCCGGCTCACCCAGCGGATGCACATGCACCCCATCCGCGACCTCGCCGGCCATCCGCAGCATCCACGGATTCACCGCTGCCACATCGACTTTCGGATCCGGCTCGTCGATCGGCCCCGCACTCCACTGCGGCGTGATGAAGTCCAGGTTGTAGAACTCGCCGTGGTGATCGAGCTTGCCGGTCCGGAACGCGCTGAAGCACGCCTTCACCGCCAGCACGTAGTCGCGCAGCCGCGGACCCGGATGCTCGAACTCCACGCCGTAGCGCCGCACCACGTGGGTGCGCACCTGCGTGCCGATGCCGAGCCGGAACTTGCCGCCCGTCGCCTCCTGCAGCTCCCATGCCGCCGCCGCGGTCACGAACGGACTCCGCGGAAACGCCACCGCGACACCGGTCGACAGCTCCAGACCCGGCGCCGCCTGCGACGCCACGGCCGCGTTCAGATAAGGCGTCCGACCGGTCTCGGTGAACAGCAGACCCGAAAAGCCTGCCTGTTGCGTCCGTCGGGCAAGCCCGCCGATCTGGCCTAACGGCTGCGGAATCGTCATCGCGTCGACCTGCACGGTGGAACAATACGCTCGGGCGGGGGTTTCGCAGACGCGGCGCCAGGGGTACTGGTCGCGCAGGGAGACCAGGGGGTGATCGAGATGAAGATCTGGAAGCTCGTGGGAAGCGCGCTTGCCGCGACAATGCTGATCAGCGTCAGTGCGACGGCGCCGGCCTCGGCGACCAGCAACATCCAGCGGTTCGGCGTGCGAGAGACGCTCAAAGACCCGAACGGCACGGAGATCGGCTATACGGTCACGACGCTTACCCACAGTGCCGACGCCATCCCGTATCCGGTCGCCGGCCAACTGTACGAAGCCACCGTGACCGCCGAATCGCTGGCCGGCACGGTCATCCCGATGATCTCGTTCTTCAACGCCCGCGCGGAAAACGGCGACAACTACCGCGCGCTTGCAGAGGTCTGGACGCCCGACGGTATCGGCGGCGGCCCGTTGCCGCCAGGTGCGAGCACGACGGGCAAGATCTACTTCGACGTCGTCGGCGCCCCGCCCAACAGCGTCGTCTACAACAACGGTTTCGAAGACCTGCTGGGCTGGGTTCCGTAAGCCGCCCTAAGCCGATCGCAGGCGCTCCGCCAACCCGGACGCCCGCACCACGCGACGCTGCACCGCAGCCCGGACGGCCGACTCCGAGCCGATCACCCGAACCCTGGTCTTCGCGCGAGTAACCGCGGTGTACAACAGCTCGCGCGACAACAACCGCGAATCCTCTTGTGGCAGAAGCACTGTCACCTCGTCGGCCTGACTGCCTTGGCTTCTGTGGATGGTCATCGCGTGCATCGTGTCGACATCTGACAGCCTGCCCGTCGCGAACTCGAGGCGCTCCGCGCCCGCGATCACGGCCCGCAGCACGCCGTCACGCACCATTGTGACGCCCGTGTCGCCGTTGTACAGCCCGAGCCCGTAGTCGTTCGCCGTCACCAACACCGGCCGGCCCGCGTACCACGCCGACCAGATCGGCTCGCCCGTCGCCTCCGCCAGCCACCGCTCCACCTGACGGTTCCAATACCGAACCCCGAACGGGCCGCGCCGGTGCGCGCACAGCAGCCGATGCTCGTCCAGCGCCCGCAGCGCCTCGTTGGCATCGCCCAGGATCGCCGCCTGACGAAGCCGAGTCGCTTGCGGCACAACCACTGCGCGTAACGGCTCCGCCGCCTCAGCGGTCTCGATCCATTCGACGTGCTCGCCGCCCGCGCGCAACACCTCGACGACGTCGTCCGCGTCTCCCGCGCGGATCGCCGACGCCAGCCTGCCGATCGACTTCCCGAACCGGTGCGACGTCGTCAGCGCCGCCACCTTCGCCTCTCCGAGGCCGTCGACAAGGTCCGCCAGGACTGCGCCCGCTTCCACCGACGCCAATTGGTCGGGGTCGCCCACCAGGATCAGGCGCGCATCAGGACGCACCGCCTCCAGCAGCCGGGCCATCATGGTCAGCGACACCATCGACGTCTCGTCGACCACGATCACCTCGTGCGGCAGGCGGTTTCCGCGGTGGTGGCGAAATCGCGCCGACGTGTCCGGACGACTGCCCAACAGTCGGTGCAGTGTGGTTGCGTGTAGGCCCGACAGCGCCTGCTGGTCGGCCGGCTCGAGCTTGGCCACCTCGAGTTGCACGGCCTCCTGCAGCCGTGCTGCTGCCTTGCCCGTCGGTGCGGCTAGCGCGATCCGCAACCGCGTGCCGGCGGCAAGCAACGCCAGCAACCGCGCGACTGTCGTCGTTTTGCCGGTCCCTGGCCCGCCCGTGAGCACCGTCAAGCCTTGTGAGAGCGCCACTTCCGCGGCGGCGCGCTGCTCCTCGAAGCCCGCCGGGAACAAGCGCTCGATGGCGGCCGACACCGGCTTCGGTTCGGTCGACGTCATCGTGAGCACGTCGCGGCAGACCTGCTGCTCCTCGAGCCAGTAGCGATCGAGATAGATCAGATCACCGTCGACGCGCAGCGCCGGTGGCGACCCGGCCAGCGGGCTGGCCCGCACGGCCGCTAGCCACGCGTCGACGTCCGGCCACGGCAAGCCCTCGACCCCGACCTGCCGTTCAGCTGACCGCAGATCAAGGCATACCGAGCCGTTGCGCAATGCCCGCACCGTCAACGCCACTGCCAATGCCACCGTTTCGTCGTGTTCGGATGTCAAGACGCAAAGACGCTGCGCGACATGGACATCCGACGACTCGATCACCTCGGCATCGCTGAACACCCGCAGCAGCCCCGTGGCGCTGCGGGCTCGTCGCCACTCCAGGCTCGTCATGCTGCGGCCTCGCCCGCCAGCAGATCAGACAGCGCCGTGATCAGCGACGCGGGCGGTTGCCAACTGAACACGCCTGCGGTGTGGCCGTCCACCACAGGTGTATCCGGCCCGCACATACCCCGCAGGAAGAGGTAGAGGACTCCGCCCAAATGCTGTTCGGGCCCATACCGCGGCAGTCGCCATCGCAGGAACCTATGCAGCACAACGCTGTAAAGCAGCGCCTGCAACGGATAGTCGGAATGCAGCATCGCCTCGGTCAGCCGCGGCTGTGTGTAGTCCGCTGCCGTCAGCGGCCGGCTCGGGTCACCCAGCCAGTTGGTCTTGTAGTCGACGACCACGTACCGACCCCCGACGCGCAGCACCGCGTCCACCGAACCCGACAGGTAGCCCCTCAGCGGCTGACTGCCCAGCGCCGCTTCGGCCAACCGATCGGCATACGAGGCCAGCGGATCGTCGGCGGGCAAATGCGCCCGCAGCAGCTCGCCGACATCACGAAGCCGAATCTCCGGCGCGGCCGCTCTGAGGTCACCACCCGCTAAGGGGAATTCGAATTCCATCTCCCGCATCCGGTCCTTCAGGCCGATCTGCCGCAGCGTCAACCCGTACACCAATGAGCCGAGGGGAGTGTCGTGCAGCGGGATCATCGCGGCGGCCATCTCGGACGCGGACACGTCGACCGGCCACCACACCGCATGTTCTTGAATCCGTGCCTCCAGTTCGGCGGCCAGGTCAGGGGCGAACGGATCGGCCGTCTCCAGCACAGCGTGCACCAGCGTGCCGAACTTCGCGCCCGTCGGCAGCTCCGCCATGGGCGACGGCACGTCCGCGCCAGCGGCCACCGACACCAACGGAATCTCCGCGACCTCGTCGTCGAGTTCGACCACTTCCGGCTCACTGCTCACCGGAGCCGACTCGGCGGTGCGGATCAACCCCGAGTACGACGTGCGCCGCCACGACGTGTCGACGGACCGGTGGAAGTGCCGCACGCCGAGGTGGGACGGCGTCTTCTCTGGTGGCAACGCAGGCACCGGTCGCACCACCGACTCCTCGACGACCGGACCTCCGGCCGCCTCCCACTCCTCGAACCGCGCGAGTGCGTCGTCGTCCGAAACCTTGTCCGGCACACACCGATGCGGCACCAGTGGCTCACCCGGCTTGCGGCCTCGCAGCAGCCGCGACAGCCCGCCGTTCGGCTCGTCGAAGGACGGCGCCCACCACGCGACCACCTGAGCTTGCGCGCGCGTCATCGCCACATACGTCAACCGGCTGTCGTCGCTGGCGTCTTCGGCGCGACCCAGCCGCGACACCGCGGTGAAGTCGGGGCTGTCGCTGCCGCCGATGTGCAGGCACCGGGTATCGCCGTCGTGGTAGAGCACGATTTCGCGGGTCTGCACATTGCGGTTGAACGCGAACGGCAGATACACCACCGGGAACTGCAAACCCTTGGCCACCCACACGGTCATGATCTGCACCGCGGCGGCGTCGTTGTCGAGCCGACGCGAGCGTTCTTTTGCGCCGCTTCGCTCCTCGCGTTGGGTGCGCAGCCAATCGCGCAGCGCGGGCAGGCTGAAGTGCTCGCGGTGCGCTGCCTCCTGCAGCAGCTGGGTCATGTGCGCGAGGTCGGTCATCAGCCGTTCGCCGCGCTGCCAGGACAGCACGCGGTCGCTCATCCCGTTGCGCTGCGCCGCTTCGAAGATCGCGGCAACACCCCGCTCGCGGGCATGACCGGCCCACTCCCGCAACGTCTCTGCGACCTCGTCGGTGAGGTGGTCACCGCCGTCGGCGAGCTCGTCGGCGGTCTTGCCGAAGAACATGGTCGCCGCGGCGGCGCGAACCATGCCCGAGCGGTGCGGCTGATCGAAAGCCTCCAGCAGACACAGCCAGTCCTCGGCGGCTTCCGAGGTGAAGATGTCGGAGTCGCCGGTGTAGACGGCCGCGATGCCCGCGTCGCACAGGGCCCGGTAGCAAGCGCGTGCGTCTTTGTGGTTCTCGACGATCACCGCGATGTCGCGCGCCTCCATCGGGCGGCCGTCGAACGTGGCACCACTGGCCAGCAGATTGCCGATGTCCGCGGCGAGGTCGCGGGGGATGTGGTCGCGCAGTTCGGAGATCGGCAGCACCTTGATTCCGTTGCGGCCCAACGTTTCTCGGCGCACGACGCGCAGCCGGAACGGGTCACCGGCGCCGTCCAAACGTGATCCGTGGTGATGAGCGTCGACGTTGTGCACGACGATCCGCGAGTCACCGAGCTGCGCGCCACCCAATACGGCTTGCAGCCGCTGCACCAGCGCGCCGTCGCTGCGCCAGTTCTTGCCGAGCGTCATCCGGGTGCCCGCTGTCTCGGCCGCCTTCAAATACGTGACGATGTCTCCGCCGCGGAACGCGTAGATTGCCTGCTTCGGGTCGCCGATGAGGATCAGCGTGGAGCGTCCCGTGAATGCGCGGTCGATCACCTTCCACTGCACCGGGTCGGTGTCCTGGAATTCGTCGACCATCACGATCGGCCAGCGGTGGTGCATCCGCGCCTGAGCCGGTGAATCGTCGGCGTCCAGGGCGTCAGCGAGCCGGCTCAGCAGGTCGTCGTAACCCAGAATTGCCCTGCGGCGCTTACGGATTTCGAGTTCCTCCAGAACGTTTTTGGCGAAGCCGACGCACACCGCGGCGCGTGAGTCGGGATCGGGGTCTGCGGGCCTGAGCTCGGTCGCGGGGTTCTTCAACACCTCGCGTGCGAGCTGCAGGGCGTCGGCGTGGCTGAGCAGCGGGTCGTCGCGCTCGTTGCCGAAGTGGCGCAGATACAGATCGTCGACGATCTCGGTGACCAGCTCGTCGAGGCTTTCCACCAGCGTGACGCCCGAGTCCGTGTCGCCGGCCACGCCCAGCGACCTGAGCACCATCTGGCAGAACTGATGCGTGGTGGCGATGGTGGCTGCGTCGAATGCGGCCAACGCGTCGCGCAGCCGAACTTTGCGCTGGTTTCGCTCTTCGCCGGTTCCGGTGACCAGGTGCTCGATCACTTGGTTGTCGCCGATACGGCTCGGATCGTCGAAAGCGGCCACGGCGTCGACGATTTGGCACCGCACGCGATCGCGCAGCTCTTGGGTGGCAGCGCGCCCGAAGGTGATCAACAGCATCTGGTCGAGCGTCGCCACGCCCTCGGCGATGTACCGCGTGACCAGACCGGCCAGCGCGAACGTCTTGCCCGTACCCGCGCTGGCTTCCAGCACCGTCGTCGAACACGGCGCGGGCAGCGGCCCCAGCAGGTCGAAAGGTTCCATCAGACAAGCGCTTTCAACATCGGCAGCCACAGTCGTTGCGCGTACTCGTCGAGGCCCCTCGCGAGGAGGTCCTTGAGCCAGGCGCCCTCACCGAACGCGCGGACGTGCGCCGGGTCGGCATCTTCGCCGGGATAGCGGTCGGAGCGCCACCGATAGCCGGCTGCCCGCTGCGGGTCATCGTGACTGTGCACGGCTGCCGCCCAGGCGTAAGACGTTTTGACCGGCAGCGGCAGCGGTTTACGGCGGCCCTCGTCGTACATGGTGACAAGATCTTTCAGCAGCTCTATGGCGGTGTCGGCCGGTGCGCTCAGCTCATCGGTTTTCGGTGTGGTGCCCCGCTTCTGGCGACCGATGCAGATTGCCTCCCAATCCCGCTGCGGAGTGTGAGCGACCAACGCCAGCAACGGGATCCACGACTGCATCAGGTGGCGCCCGTCGAGCTTCGAGTAGGTGACCGACACGAGCCGATTCCCGTAGACCGGTGAGACCGTGCCCGTCAGGCGCCGCCGGTCGTCGAGAGGGATGTCGACGTCGACCGCGCTCGGCTCTGCGTGTCGATATGGCTGGGCCGTCCGCGCCAAAAGCGAGGCCTGGTCGCGAATCTCGGTGGCCTTACGCCAGCCCAGCCGACCTGGCGGCAGCGTGCCGCGGCGCCATTCGGCATGCCTGGCCTCGTCGGGGTCCATGCCGTTGAGCATGTCGTGCAGCATCCGGTCGCCGACCGTCCACTCCTCGAGCGCGTCGATGTCGACGGGCATGGCGTCCTCGACGCCGTCGACCTCCCACGGCAGCGTGAAGTCGAGTGCCCTGAAGAAGCCCTTCACCGGATCCCTGAAGAAGGCGACGAGGTCGGCGAGCACGACGTCGCCGGGTGCTGGCGCGGGGAGGGGGCCGTCGATGAACGGTGGACGTGGGTGCCGGTCCGCCGCGCGGGCGTGGGCGGCGTTGAGGACGGTGGGGTCGAAGGTGAACGGCTCGTCGGGGATCAACTTGCCGGGGATGACGTTGCGAGTGTCGAAGGGCTGCAACGGATGCTTGACGACGATGTCGTGGCGGACTTCGCTTTCCGTCGTCATGTCGAGGGTGTCGAGCAGCTCGGCCAGCGGCACAGCGGGCGGCCGTTCCTGCCCCGAGTATTCGTTGGCGCCGGTGTAGGTGATCACCAGCTTCTCGGTGGCCGCGCCGATCGCGTCGAGCAGCAGTTGCCGGTCTTCCGAACGGATGTCGCGCTCGCCCGTCATGGGGTTGCGGGCAAGCGCGTCGTCGCCGTCGACCACACCTTGGCGCGGGAATACGCCGTCGTCCAGGCCGACGAGGCACACGACCCGGTGGGGTACCGAGCGCATCGGCACCATGGTGCAGACGGTCAGCGTGCCGGTGCGGAAGTTCGCGCGTGTGGGGCGCCCGGCGAGGTGGCGTTGCAGAATTGCTTTGACGTCCGGCAGCCGCATCGGTGTGTCCGCGCGGTCGCCGGCGTGGATCAGCACGTCGCCGAATTCGCGCTGCAGCTGGCTGGTCTGCCACACATCGTCGTCGTCGACACGGGTGAGCAGTTCGATGCCTTCGGTGAGATCGGTCAACCAGTCGTTCAGTGGCTGTGTGCCGCTGAGGTTTTCGACGGCATGCCGGAGGCGGTCGATGTATTCGGCCAACTGGCCCGCGAGTTCAATGCGGTTGCTGCTGACGTCGTCGAGCGGCAGGGTGGCCTCGAGCCAGGCGCGTGAGTCGTCGGACATCGCGACACCGGCGAGCACACGGTCGATGCCGAATTGCCATGTGTTCTGGACGAAGTCGACACCGAACGGCTGGCGATGCGCGCGGTCGAAGCCCCACCGGATGTTGGCCTGGCGCACCCAGCGAGTGATGTCTTCGAGGTTGTCGTCGGTGAAGCCGAACCTGGCTCTTACCGGAGCGGCTTGTGCGAGGTTGAGCACTTCGGTGGCGGTGGCCCTGCCGCCGGCGAGTTCCAGGAGCTGGGACGCGACGCCGAGCAGCGGATTGGTCTGCGTCAGCGCACGGTCGGCGAGCTTGACGCGCAGCTGGTGTGCGGGATGGACGCCCTTGATCATGTCGCCGAGGCCGAAACCTGCGACGATCAGCGGGGCATAGGTCTCGATGTCCGGGCACATCACGAGGATGTCCCGTGGCTCCAGCGTCTTGTCGTCTTGGAGCAGGCCGAGTAAGACTTCGCGGAGCACGTCGATTTGGCGGGCCGGGCCATGGCAGCTGTGGACCTGGATGCTGCGGTCGTGTGTAGTGTGTCTGCGTCCTTGCGGGCGGATGGCATTCGCGGTGATGTCTTGCTGCAGCCAGCCGAGCAGCGTGTCGGGTTTGGTTGTGCCGCCGAGGTATTCGTCGGTGTGGGGCTTCGGCAGGTTGCGTTGGAGCTCACGAAGGTCGCGGCCGAGTGTGGCCAGCAGCGGGTGATCGACGTGGCGATGGCTGGTGTCGTCTTTCCTCGGGATGGGGCCGTGGTGGTCTTGGAGCTTGTGCCAGAGGTCGTCGCTGGGATGTGGCAGCCACAGGTGCAGATCGTGGTGGGTGGCTAGCGCGTGCAGCAACTCGACGTCGGTGATCGCCAGCCGGGTGTGGCCGAACAGGGAGAGCCTTTCCGGAAGATCGGTAGGCGACTCCTGCAGCCGCGCAACGGTTTTGGCGTGCCTGATGTGCGGTGGGTCGGCGTCGATGCGGTCGACGAGCGCGCGCCACAGTTCGGGTTGCCAGCTGAGGTCTCGGTCGAGGCCTTCGGTGCTGCCGTGGAGCCACGCTTCGAGCAAATGTGGGCGTTGGCGGGCGTAAGAGGCGAACAGCGCCGCGAGGCGTCGGGTGACGGCGTAGCGCCGGCCTTGTCGGAGTTCTTTTTCTTCGCCGCAGGCGAAGTGGCCGAGGTGGGTGGCGAGCGTCGTGCACCACGGCTCGTCGAGGCTTCGGTCGACGACGTCGAGCAGGGGCCACACCATCGCGTCGGGGGACCAGGGGTCGTCGTCGACGGTGTTGGTGATCTCGGCGATCAGCGACTGCGGGTTGCGGAACGCGATGCCGGCGCAGACACCGTCGGATTGGTGGCCGCGGCCGAGGATGTGGGACAGGCGCTGGCTGAGCCAGCGTTCGACGCCCTTGGCCGGGACGATGACGAGCTCCTCGGCGAACGGGTCGGGGAGCGGGTCGGACAGGAGCTTGCCGAGGCCGTCAGCTAGGAGGTCGGTGCGCTCGGCACGGTGGAGGTGAAGCATTGACGGTCACGATATGCCGGGGCACCGACATCGCGGCGGTAGCAATTCTGCTACCCTCGGCGCTGTGGCCACCATCCCGCAGAAGGAACTCCGCAACAACGTCGCCGAGGTGCTGCGTCGCGCCGAGGCTGGCGAGGAGCTGACGATAACGGTTGCCGGCAGACCGGTGGCTCGGCTCGGGCCCACGCGGCACCGGCGATGGGTTACCGGCCCGGCGCTGCAGGCCATCTGGCGCACAGCCCCTCCGCAGACACTGGAGCATGATCTCGAGCGACTTCCTGCCGCGCTGGTCGATCCGTTCGAGTAGCGATGCGTGCGCTTCTCGACACCTCCGTGCTCATCGGTGAGGCAGCGCCGAAAGGTATCGAGGCGGCGATCAGCGTCGCTTCTCTCGCAGAGCTGTATTTCGGTGTGTTGGTCGCTATTGATGACGACGAACGCGCCCGCCGTGCGGTCCGGCTTGGAGCGATTGAAGCCACGTTCGACCCGCACCCGATCACAGATGATGTGGCCCGCGAATGGGGCCGGCTGTCAGCCGCCGTAACGAACCGCGGCGGCCAGCCGCGTCGGCGTGCGGTCGACCTCGCGATCGCCGCAACCGCAAACATCCTCGGTGTCCCGCTACTTACATTCAATGTTGGCGACTTTCGCATCATCAGCGACCTGGTGGATGTTCGTCATCCGTCTGAAGTCGGGAGCTAGCCGCATCGGATATCTGCGCCACGCGAACATTCCTCAACTCGTCAGCACCACCCCCATCGGCCTGTCGAGCGCACCCGAAATCGCCGTACGCTCGACGATGAAAGCCGTCGCCTGTACCAAGGCCACGCTCGAGGTCGTCGAACTGCCGGTCCCGACCCCAGCGAAGGGTCAGCTGCTCATCGACGTCCTCCGTTGCGGTATCTGTGGTTCGGACCTGCACGCCCGACACCACTGCGACGAACTCGCCGACGTGATGACCGAGTCGGGGTACGACGACTTCATGCGGTCGGATCAGCAAGTCGTGTTCGGGCATGAATTCTGCGGCGAGATCGTCGATTACGGCCCAGGTACCAGGAAGTCGCCACGCCCCGGCACGGTCGTCGTGGCGATGCCGCTGCTGCGCCGCGGCAAGGAAGTGCATGCAATCGGGCTGACCACGAAAGCGCCGGGGGCTTACGCCGAGCAGCTTCTCATCGAGCAGATGTTGGCCTTCCCGGTCCCCAACGGATTGGCAACCGAGGTAGCCGCGCTCACCGAGCCGATGGCCGTCGGCTTGCACGCGGTGCGCGTCAGCGAGGTGGGCAAGGGTGACGTCGCGATCGTCATCGGCTGCGGGCCGATCGGTTTGGCGGTGATCTGCATGCTCAAGGCGGTCGGGGTCCGCAACGTGATCGCGAGCGACTTGTCGTCTGCTCGACGCACTCTCGCGTCCGCGTGCGGTGCGGACGCAGTGGTAGATCCCGCACACGATTCGCCGTACGAGGCGGCCGCCGGCCACGGCCATCTCGACACCGTGTCCGACGCATTCGGGCGCATCAGCGCGCTCGAAAAGCTGCACAATCTGCGAGTGCCGTGGTGGCATTTGTTGCGTGCCGCGGAAGCGGTGGGGGCGGCGGCGCCCAAGCGTCCGGTGATCTTCGAATGCGTCGGCGTGCCGGGCATGATCGACCGAATCATCGCCGACGCACCCCTGTTCTCCCGGGTCGTGGTGGCCGGGGTGTGCATGGGTGCAGATCGCATCCGTCCGGCGATGGCGATCAACAAACAGGTCGACCTACGGTTCGTGTTGGGCTACACGCCGCTGGAATTCCGCGACACGCTGCACATGCTCGCGGACGGAAAGGTGAACGCCGCACCGCTGATTACTGGGACGGTCGGGCTGGCCGGGGTTGAATCGGCGTTCGACATGCTTGCCGACCCCAACAAGCACGCGAAGATCCTCATCGACCCGAAAAGCGATGCGACAAGACCTGATACCTCGTAGCGATGTGTGCATGGTTCGGAGGCCTCTTCGGCTCAGTTGATCTGAATCCACCACGGCGGATAGCTGATGTCGAGTGCAATGGTGTCGCGGTATCCCGACCATGTCGGGACGCCAGGCGGTTGGCCGAGGTAAAGACCGCGTGCGGCCGCCACGACGCGGTTCCGTTGGGTCGGCCACTGTATTCGAGCAGCGATCTGTTCAAGCACGTCGCGATCTCGTTCGAGGACACGGTCGACGATCCTCACGGCTGGCAGCGAGTTCCGCTTGTCTGTATTACAGCGGGCGCACGACAAAACGAGGTTGGCCAAGCCGTCAATTCCTACCAATGACCAAGGAAGTACGTGGTCGATCGGATTGTCTTGGCGCAGATGGGTATTGCAGTAGAAGCAATGCGGGCCGAAGGCATCCTTGAACGGCTCGCGCACTGCTCCGAGGGAATTACGTTCGCGCCCGAAGAGGTGCCCTGCGACATCGGGCACTTCTGCGTGGAGGAACTTATTCATCCGCCGCACGTCTTCCACCCACATGATCTCCAGCGCCGGCTTCAGGAGACCAGCGAGCCGGGCCAATCCGTGCGCGACGCCCGGCATGAGCTCGATCGCCTCTCCATGTGCTTGCAATGTCGACCGCGTGACGTGGTCATGGAGAAATGAGTCGTCATAGAGGAAGCAGTCGCTTCTGGCTGCGCCGGGCAGACGTTGAAGCCGGTGCAGAGGCTGTTGAGCCATGCAGATAACGATCTCGTCGATGGCTTCGCGGTAGGCTTTCGGCGCTCGCATGACGGCCACATCCAAAGCAGCGCCGGTGTGTTTCAATCCAGCGGCACCACGGAACTGACTGACGGCTAGGAGTATCCGCGCTCGCGGCTGCGTTGATTGGCGCAACTCATGCCCATCGAAAGGCCGCACCTGGCGCCAGTAGACCTCGAGGACGCGATGCGCCAGATCAGCCAGCGGCACGGTCAGCGTGTCGGCGGGCTGCTCTGGAAGGTGCTCGATGCAGTGGTCGACCAACGCCATGAGCGTTGCGAGCTTGTACGTCGCAGTGCGTAAGCCGGTCTCGAGGATCGCAACGACGCGCTGACCCAACAATAGGGGATCGACCGGACCGTCAGCCATGCCTGTCTGTCGGTGTCAGCGGGTAGAACTGCATGCGAATAAGTATGCCGACGAAAGATTCGACCGTGGGGAAATTGGTGCGCGACAAGATCCCGCAGCTAATCCGGGACTCTGGACGTGAGCCGGTTGTAGCGCGGCTCGATGCCGCCGGGTTCCAGGCAGCCCTACACGACAAGCTCGACGAGGAGGCGGCCGAGCTTCGCGGTGCGGTGGATCACTCGGAAGCTCTCCTGGAAGCTGCCGACGTGCTTGAAGTGCTGATCGCCATCGCAAGACTTCACGGCTTCTTAATTGACGACGTGATCCGGGCCGCTGATCGCAGGCGGACCGAGCGCGGTGGCTTCTCTCACCGTTACTGGCTCGACGGTGTCGGCCCCTAGACCTCGTCGAGCGCCCGCACCTGCTTGACCAAGTGCCGCACTTCGGTGACCGACGGCTGCAATTCGTACGCGTGATGGTGTACCGCTCTGCTCAGTCCCTGCCACACCTGCTTCGCCAGTTCGCCGATCTCGTGTCCTCGACGTGTCCCCAACACAACGAGTTTCGACGACGTGGTGGGCCCATAGCCACCGGCAGGACACCATTCCGAACTTTGTTCATCGAGCCAATCCTCCAACGCGCAGCGAGCAAGCACCGCCGCCGTACGCGGCCCTCGGGTGCTGAGGCCGAATGCTCCTTCGAGCACCTGCTCGGCATAGTCGAGCAGCGCGGCCCGGTCGGTCATGATGCCAGCTTCGTCAGATCAGCCGTCGCCAGTCGGGCGGCCTTCACCGCGGCCTTGAAATCCTCAATGCCGCTGTGAATTCCCTTCGTGGCCACCATGACCGTGGCGCGCCGCGCTGGCCTGCCGGCCTGCCACCTCTCGACCGCCTTTTCGTCGTCGGGGTCCACCGCTAAGGCCAGCCGCTTCTTCACCGAACTCGCCTTCTCCCAAGCGTCTTCGACCTCAGCGCGTGACTTTCCTTGTGCCAGTGCCCGTGCGCTGAACACATCCCACGCTGTTGCCTCCAGCGCCTCACGACACAACACCGGAACCGCGGCCTTCTTGACGTCGTCTGGAACGGCGTCGTCGACTGCAATTGCAAACGCCTCATCCAGCAGTCGCGTGCCGGGGCTGCTCGATACAGCAACAGTGACAACAGAATTGGCGCCGCGCGTTACCTCGATGATCCGCGCCGGCGCTCGCGACCGCCGAATCGCCGCCGGTAGCCGGTCGTCATGGGTGAACACGATGACCTGCCGCTCCTGCGCCAGCGACGTCAGCACCTGCAGGAATCCATCGATCTTCGACGGATCCATCGCCTGGATCGGATCGTCGAGCACCAAGAATCGAAACGGGCTCTGCGGCGACGTCGCACGCGGGATGAAGATCGCCAACGCCAATGCCTGCAGCTCGCCCTGGCTCATCACGCCGAACGCCTCGGTGTCGGAGCCGTCGACGTCAGCCTTGAGCACCACTCGTCGATTGGTCTTTTGCCCTTCAAGCCTGATCGCTCCCAAGTCGACATTGCTCTCCTGCCGCAGCGCCGACCAAATCTCCCGCGCCTGCTCCGCCAATGGCGCGATCCGCAGATTCCGTAGCTCACTGGCGTTGGACTGCAACCACTTCAGCGCCTCGGTGGCGACAGCCAGCTTGGGCGCGGCCTCTGCGGCCCGCTCAGCCATACGCACCCACTCGGCCAGTTCCAGCGCCACAGGACTCCACGCGTCCTCACGCGCCTGGATCAACTCGGCGGCCTCATCGCTGAGTGCGGTGTAGGCCTGCTGCAGCATCGGTAATGTCGACTCCACGTGATCGGCCAACGCGAGTTCGCCATCGGCTGGCAGATTCGTCCACCCCTTGTACGCCTTCCACGCCGCTGCCATCCCCATCAACTCCGCAGCCTCCAACGGTGGTGCCGCGACATCGCGCACCGCCGCGATCACCGCCGACCGCGCCAGCGCCGTTGCGTCCCGCGCAGCGGTCAACGCCCGCGCCGCAAGCTGCTCCTGCTCCAGCGCCGCCCGCGCGGCGATCGCCCAGTCCGTATCCAGCCTGCCGCGGCCACAGACCGGGCATGGCTGGTCGCCATGCTGTTCGTGAAACGACAGGCCCATCTCCAGCAGCCGGCCGCGGTCCGCTGCCAGCGCGTCGGAGCGACGGGCCACCTCCTGCTCGTTGACTGCCGCCGACCGTAACGCCTCACACTTGAGCGCCACGTCCTCGGTGTTCGGGGCACGGAGCCGCTGCGCATGCAACCAGGCCGACGGCACCGACGCCCCGCTGCCTTCGGTGATCAGCGGCCGCACCACATCGAGCGCCGGCTTAGATTTGCGCAGCTGTGCCAAAGCTGTTGCCGCTCGGGGGTCTTCATGACTCTCGAGCTTTGGCCGCAGTGCGTCGCGCATCTTCTTGAGCTCCGCAGACGGCTGACGCAACTGCTTCACCTCGGTGTCGAGGCGAGCCATCGCCTCGGTCAGCTGCTCCAAACCCAACAGTTTGTACAGCTGGTCGTAGAGCGCACTCGGTGGTCCCTCGAGGATGCCTCCGAGTTCGTCGTAGCTCAGGAGTGGGCGGTACATCTCTAGCGCTGCGTCCCAGCCGAGCACTTCGGTGCCCTCGCGCCTGTGACCGTCGCGCTGCACCCATGCCTTGAAGTGGTCGACGGCGACGTCGGGTCCGGCTGGCCAGTCGACCCCGATGGTGGTAGTGCCCGATCCTTCCTCGGCGATGCCGATCCGGATTTCTGCCGGTTCACCCGCGTGCAGGTTCCGCCAATTCTGGGACCACACCGGGCCTTTGCCTTTCCACCGCGAGTTGGTGCCCGTCAGCGCGAGTTCGAGACCCTCTGCCACAGTGGACTTCCCCGAACCGTTGCGCCCAGCGATGACGATCAGTCCCGGTCCTGGCTTGAGCGGCAAGGTGACCTTGGGACCGATGCCTCGAAAGCCTTGCACGCTGATGGACCGCAGGTATGCGCCCACCGGCTCAACTGAAACGTCGTCCGGCGACGTCAAGGACTCTACGAGTTGTTCGGACGTCGCCTCGTCGCCGAGAACCTCCGCCAGCTCGTCGGCAGTTCCGAGGGCGGCCAACACGACCAGTCGCGCCTCCTCGCTGAGCCCAGCGTCCGCGTCCGCGCGGGCCAGCACGTAGTTCTTGAGTCGGTCATCGGTCACCGCGAACCCCTTCCTGTGCGGCTGCCGGACTATTTGGCGACGATCGTTGCGTCATAACGCTCACACCGCGTGCGTGATTCTCAGCGCGGCGCCTCGATCTTCGCAGAGGCGTGTGACACATCTTGTCGGAGCAATTGGTTAGCCTGCCGGCGTGGACATAGGTCTCTACGAATCGCTGCTGACCCGGCGCCTGAACCAGGAACTGGCGGTCCACAGCCACATTCGTCCTTACCTTGAGTTGGTCGACGACGCCGAACAGCCGCTGACCATTGCCCGTCACCTGATGCCGATCATTGAAAAGGCACTTCGAAACGCCGGAACCCCAGCCGCGTGTGCTGACATCGTGCACGCCCTTCTGGCGGCCCTGCCTGACTCGGAATTCCTGGTCGAGGAGCTTCATCAACGCGAACCAGGCCGGATCGAACGCCTCGACGCGGCGATGCTTGCCGACGCGCTCGAACATGTGGTGCCACCGCGGCCAGTTACGCCGCTCTCGGACGCCGCGTTGATGACCAATGGCCGCAATGAGCCCACGCTCGCCGCCGAACTGCGCGCTGAGCTTGCCAGCGCCGACCGCGTCGACCTTCTCTGCGCGTTCGTGAAATGGCAGGGCCTGCGGTTGCTCGAGGATCAACTCGCCGAACTGAAGATTCGCGGCGTGCCGCTGCGTGTCATCACCACGACATATTTGGGCGCGACGGACGCCCGTGCGTTAGACGCCTTGGTGACCGAGTTCGGCGCCGACGTTCGTGTGAACTACGAGACGGACCGCACGCGTCTTCACGCCAAGGCGTGGCTGCTGCGCCGCAACACCGGCTTTCACACCGCTTACGTCGGGTCAAGCAACCTATCCCATGCCGCGCTGGTCGACGGTCTCGAATGGAACGTCCGGCTGTCAGCGGTATCGACTCCGCACCTCCTCGAGAAATTCCGAGCCACTTTCGAATCCTATTGGGAGAACCGTGAATTCGAGCGATACCGGCCCGATGTGGATGCGGAGCGCCTCCGTGAAGCGCTCGGTGTGGCGGCTGGCACCCGCGAGCGGGGGCGCATCACGGTCACGCTGTCCGGTCTAGAAGTGCGCCCCAAGCCATACCAGGCAGAGATGCTTGAGGAGCTCGACGCAGAACGGGTGTTGCACGATCGGCATCGCAATCTCATCGTGGCAGCCACTGGTACGGGCAAGACCGTTGTCGCCGCTTTGGACTACCGCCGGCTCGTTCGCGACGTCCACGGCCGCGATCTGCGACTCCTTTTCGTCGCGCACCGCAAAGAGATCCTGATGCAATCCCGACGGATGTATCAAGAAGTGCTTACCGACCCGACGTTCGGTGAACTGCTCGTCGGCGGTGACGAACCGCTGCACTGGCGCCACGTGTTCGCAAGCATTCAATCCCTGTCACCCGACAGGCTTTCCCGCATCAAACCGGACCACTTCGACGTGGTTGTTGTCGATGAATTTCATCACGCCGAAGCAGCCACCTACCGAAGGCTGCTCGAGCACGTGCGGCCGATGGAGCTACTCGGGCTGACTGCCACCCCGGAACGCGCTGACGGTGTCGACGTGCGCGAATTCTTCGGTGGACGCGTCGCGGCCGAGCTCCGGTTGTGGGAGGCGTTAGAGCAGAATCTGTTATGTCCGTTCCATTACTTCGGCATCCACGACAACACGTCGCTGGACCAGATTCAGTGGAAAAGAACGGGCTACGACGTCGCAGCGCTGACCAATCTGTACACCGGCAACGAGTCACGCACGCGGATCGTGCTCAAGGAGCTACGCGACAAGGTCGCTGACATTGGTGCCATGCGTGCACTCGGGTTCTGCGTGAGCGTCGAACACGCCCGCTACATGGCCGAACAATTCGAGCATGCCGGGATTGCCGCCCGTGCGATCTCAGCGGAGACGCCGCCCGACGAACGGCAGGCCGCTCTGAATTACCTGCGCGCCCGCCAAATCAACATCATCTTCGCGGTGGACCTGTTCAACGAAGGCTTGGACATTCCTGAAGTCGATACGGTGCTGTTTCTGAGGCCCACGGAGAGCGCCACGGTTTTCCTTCAGCAGCTTGGTCGCGGGCTGCGCCTGACTCACGGCAAGACCGTCCTTACCGCCTTAGACTTCGTCGGCCTTCACCGCCGCGAGTTCCGATTCGATCAGCGGTTCCGTGCGCTCACCGGTGCCCCACGCAAAGACCTGATCCGGCAGATCGAACACGGATTTCCCTTCCTGCCCTCGGGCAGCCAGATCGTGCTCGACCCGGTGGCACGAGAGCTGGTGCTCGGGAACATCCGCGCGCAGCTCAGGCCTCGATCGGGCGAGCTGGTGTCCGAGATTCGCTCTTACCCAGGCGGTGACCTCGCGACGTATCTGGACGCATCGGGCCGCGACCTCGCCGACATCCTGCGGTCGAACCGCTCCTGGAACCGCTCCTGGACAACGCTGTGTCGCGATGCCGGCAAGATCGCCGATGAAGCCGGTCCTTACGACGAAGCTTTGGTGAAGCGTGTGCGCGCCGTCGCGCATGTCGACGACAAGAGAAGAGCACAGGCGTACCGCTCAATGCTGCAGGGCACTACCCAAATTCGCAGCAGGGCCGAGCAGCGCCTGGCGGCGATGCTGTTCTTCTCGCTGTTTCCCGACGGCGGCGGGTTCCCACAACCCGCCGCCGGCTTGGCAGCGGCGCGCGCCGAACAGGTCTCGAACGAGATGTGCCAGGTGATCGACATCGCGTTCGACGCGGCCCGCCGCAGCACGTACTCGCTCGGGGAGGTGTTGCCCGAGCTCGCCGAGGTTCCGTTGGCTCTTCACGCGAGTTACTCCCGCGAGGAAATCCTCGCCGCGCTGGGATATGCGTCGATGAGCCGCAAGCCCAGCACGATGCGTGAGGGGGTCGCGTGGTGCGCGGAGGTGAACGCTGATGCCTTCCTCATCACGCTGAAGAAGAGTGACACCGACTACTCTCCGACCACCATGTACCGCGACTACGCAATCAGTCCTGAGTTGTTCCACTGGGAGTCACAGTCAACGACGTCGGAGGCGTCGAAAACGGGTCAGCGGTACATCCACCATCGCGAACGCGGCTCACACATCCTGTTGTTCGTGCGCGAGGCGAAGGAAAATTCGCTGGGCGCCGCACCGTACATCTTCCTGGGGCCCGCGGACTACGTGAGGCACGAAGGGAAGCGGCCGATGGCCATCACGTGGAAATTGCGGCGGCCCATGCCCACGGAGATGTTCATGGCATCGAGGGCGGCGGTCGCATAGCTCGGACCTTTGCTGATGTGGCCGCTGTGGCCGAAGTGGACGATGCGCTCAAAAACCCTCGATCAACGCTCGCGGACACGATACTTTCGCAAGGGCGACAGTCGACGCGGAGGTGACCATGGCGATCAGCCGAGCAGTGGCGAGTTCAACAGCGGTGTGCGCCTTTGCGGGCATCCTGGGCGGCCTGCCCACTGCAACCGCAGACCCCCCACCGGCATGCGGCCCGGATCAAGCCACCGCCATCGCCATCGCAACCGCCCACGATCGCCACGAGTCCATGACGCAAGGACCCTGGAACCCCAACCCGGTGATGAGCAATTTCGACCCGTGCGCGAACCTCTCCGGCGTCGTCCTCACCATCGACATGGCCAAGCCGTCGTCCCCCCGCCAGGTGTTCCTGTTCAACCGCGGCAACTACGTCGGTAACGCGCTCACTCGCGGCCAACCTTTCACCACCATCGACATGGCCGCATCCACGAAGGACACCCTGATCGTCGACTACGTGTCCGGCCGCACCTGCGGAACCTGCACTGACGGCAAGGTCACTCCGGTCCGTTACTACTGGGACGGCGCCCGTGCCGTCATGGCCGATCCCATTCCGCCCCGCCAGGATTGGCCTATCCCGTAGGCAGCCGCCAACATATGACCGAGCCGCTGGCCTGGACCCTTGCCGACGGCCGCGAGCTTTTGTTCTTCGCGTTACCCGGCCATACCCCGATGCCGGTCACCGACCGACGGTCCCTGCCCGAACACGAACATGCCTTGCCCGAGTTGCGCTTTGACCGGCAGACCGGCCAGTGGATCACGATCGCCACGGCCCGCCAAGACCGCACCTACAAGCCGCCCTCCGACGAATGTCCGCTTTGCCCAAGCTCTTCCGGCCTGACCAGTGAAGTTCCTGCCGACGACTACGACGTCGTGGTCTTCGAGAATCGCTTCCCGAGCTTCACCGGCCACGCGCCCGGCCATCTCGCCGCACCCGACGGCAACCTCTTCACCGCCGCGCCCAGTCGCGGCCGCTGCGAGGTCATCTGCTTCTGCAGCAACCACACTGGCTCGTTCGCCGAGCTCGACCAGGCGCACGCCCGCCTCGTTGTCGACGCGTGGCGTCACCGCACCGCCGATCTGATGGCTCGACCTGGTGTCGCCCAGGTCTTCTGCTTCGAGAACCGCGGCGAGGAAGTCGGCGTGACCCTGACCCACCCACACGGCCAGATCTACGGTTACCCGTTCCTCACGCCCCGCACCGAGGTGATGCTGCTCCAAGCACACCGTCATCGAAAACGCCATGGCACCAACCTGTTTGAAGATCTCCTGAAGGCCGAGCGTTCCGACGGCCGACGCGTGGTCGGGCAGACCGGGCACTTTACTGCGTTTGTCCCCTTCGCCGCCCGCTGGCCGGTCGAAGTCCACATCTACCCGAACCGGTTCGTACACAATCTGACCGAGCTCGACGACGACGAACTCGACGAGTTCGCCGAGATCTACCTCGACATCCTGCGCCGCTTCGGCCGCCTGTATTCAGCGCCCCTGCCCTACATGTCCGCGCTGCATCAGTACGCCGACACCGACGTCCAGCGTGAGGGTTACTTCCACGTCGAATTGATGTCGATCCGCCGTACCGCCACCAAACTGAAGTACCTCGCCGCCTCAGAATCGGCCATGGACGCGTTCATCAGCGACGTGACACCCGAAGGCACCGCGCAGCGTCTGCGTGAGGCCTGACGTGATCCGCTATGCCGCACCTGGGCGGGTCAACCTGATCGGCGAGCACACCGACTACAACCTCGGCTTTGCGCTGCCGATCGCACTGCCCCAACGGACCGTCGTCACCTATGCGCCAAGCGGTTCCGCCACGCTGGCCGTACGCAGCGACGCAGCAGACGGTCTTGCTCAGATCGCACTCGACACTGCCCCCGGCGATGTCACCGGCTGGGCGGCTTACGTCGCCGGCGTGCTATGGGCACTGCGCCGTGCCGGCTATCCGGTGCTTGGCGGCGACATGTCGATCTCCAGTGATCTCCCGATCGGCGCTGGCCTGGCGTCGTCAGCGGCGCTGGAGTGCGCAGTGCTGGGTGCACTGCTCACTGCCAAAGGCCTACGCCTGAATCCCGTCGAGCAGGCGCGGATCGCGCAAGCGGCCGAGAACCACTACGTCGGCGCCCCCACCGGACTGCTCGACCAATTGGCAAGTCTCTTCGGCGCACCCCGCACCGCGATTCTCATTGACTTCCAATCGCTTTCGGTGCAGCCCGTCCCGTTCGATCCCGATGCATCCGACGTTGCGCTGCTGCTCATCGACTCACGCTCCCGGCACCGCCACCCCGGCGGCGAGTATGCAGCCCGCCGCGCCTCATGCGAACGCGCCGCCGCGACCCTCGGCGTCTCGACCCTGCGTGCCGTGCAAGACCTTGCAGCGCTCGAGACGATCACCGGAGTCGACGCACGTCGCGCACGCCACGTTCTCACCGAAAACCGGAGGGTGCTGGATTTCGTTGCTGCGCTGGGCAATCGGGACTTCCAAGCCGCTGGCGCCATCCTCACCGAATCACACCGATCAATGCGCGACGACTTCGACATCACCAGCGACCAAATCGATCTGATCGCCGACGCTGCGGTACGAGCCGGAGCGCTGGGTGCGCGGATGACTGGCGGCGGCTTCGGTGGCTGCGTCATCGCACTCGTTCCCCTGAACCGGCTCGACGACGTGGCGGAATCCGTGCGCAACATCACGCACCGCGCCGGCTATCCCGCGCCGACGGTCACGCGCACGACCGCAGGGCCCGGCGCCATGGAATGCTGACGCGATGACGACCCCGAACCTCAGCCGCTCCGTCGCCGGCCGGACGGCCTTCATCACAGGCGCCGGCAGTGGAATCGGCCGCGCGACCGCAGAAGTCTTCGCCGCCGAGGGCGTGCGGGTGGCGCTCGCCGACATCCAGTCCGACGCGGTGCACCAGGTGTCCGACGCCATCCGCCAACGAGGCGGGCACGCTACGGCTTACCGCCTGGATGTCGCCGACGCGGCGGCGGTCGCCACGACTGTGCCCGAAGCCGCCGACGCGCTCGGCGGCTTGGATTTCGTGGTCAACAACGCCGGAGTTGTGCGCCCGACCGCGTTGGACGACAAACAGTACGACGACCTCTGGCGGTGGCAGCTGGACGTGATGCTGACCGCACACCAGCGGATCGCCCGGGCGGCGCTGCCGTATCTGCGGCAGTCGTCGTGCCCGCGGATCGTCAACCTGGCCTCAACCGAGGCGATGGGCGCCACCCGCGGCAACGGCATCTACGCCGTCGCCAAGCACGGCGTGGTGGGCCTGACGCGTGCGCTCGCGGTCGACCTTGGGCGCGAGGGCATCACCGTCAACTGTGTCTGTCCCGGACCGATCAACACCGCACTCACCGAGCGAATCCCGGTCGAGCACAAGACGATCTTCGCGAAACGTCGGACTGCCCTCGGCCGTTACGGCGAGCCGGCGGAAATAGCGCACATGATCCTGAGCCTGTGCCTGCCGGCAGCCTCTTACATCACCGGTGCGATGGTGGTCGTCGACGGCGGGATGACTGCCCGCAACGCCTGACGCCCGGCGTGCACGATCAAGTCCGAGAATCGGAAGGTCTAGGGAACTCGGCGGCGATCGTCGTGCGGATCTCGTCCAGCACAGCCGCCCGTACCTTCAGCTTGCTTTCCTTGTGCGCCCGCGCGTCCAGCGCAGCGAAGCCCTTGGCGACTTCCTGTGCGCGCGGACGCACCATGTCCGCCTCGACCAACTCGTCGAGATATCCTGCGGCAAGGGCGTTTTCGCCCTTGAACTCGTAGGCGAGGTTGACGGCACGCTGAATCGCCCCGGGCGTCAATCGATTTCGCATGATCGCGAGAGCCGGGCCCGGCATGGTGAGCCCGATCGCCACCTCGTTGGCCTGGATGCGGTGCGACGGCGCGCCGATCAGGTAGTCACCGCAGAGCATCAAAAACGATCCCATCGCGATGCAATGGCCGGTACACGCCATCACCACCGGCTTGGAGAACGCGAGAACCCTTGCGGCGAGCTCGAATCCGCCGACGAGCATGTCGAGAGCGGCATCGCCGCCGCCCGTCAGCACCTTGAGGTCGAAGCCGCCGGAGAACACGCGGTTGTTGCCGGCTATCACCACCGCCTGCACGCCTTCGAGTTCAGCGTGGTCGAGCGCCTCGTTGATCTCCCGCTGCATATCGGGGGACAGCGCGTTGACCTTGCCGTCGTCCATGGTGATCGTCGCGACCGAGTCGTCGACGCTGTAGTGAACCCGTTCGCCCATGGCCACAAACGTTACTCAGGCGCCCATCAGCATCCGCCACTGCTCCAGACTGGTGGGGCGGAAGACGTAGTTGGTGCGACGCACCTCCGACAACGACGCGCTCGGCTCAGCTGAGTACCAGTGGCCGGGGTAGACGGTCGGGTCGCCCGGCAGCTTCGCCAGCTGATGCAGGCTGCGGTACATGGCGTCGACGTCGCCGCCTGGGAAGTCGGTGCGGCCGCAGCCTTCGAGGAACAGCGTGTCACCCGCGACCAGGCGCCCGTCGAGAAGGAAGCACTGACTGCCCGGCGTGTGCCCCGGAGTGTGCAGCAGTTCGATCTCGACATCGCCGATGTTGACCTTGTCGCCGTGCTCATGGGTGGTGAGGTCTGCAAGGGGGATGCCCGTCACCCGTGACACCCACAGCGCCTCATGGCTGTTGACGTGCACGGGTACTTCGGCGTGCTCCAGCAGGTCCGCCAAGCCCTTGAGGGTGAAGCCCATCATCGTGCCGCCGACGTGGTCGGGGTGGTGGTGCGTGACCAGGACCCCGGACAGCCGCATGCCGTCCCGCTCGAGCGCGTCGACCAGATCCTGCGCGGCATACACGGGGTCGACGACGACGGCGTCCTTGGTCTCGTGGTCGCCGATGAGGTAGGCGAAGTTGCGCATCTGCTGGGCGATCATGTCGGTCTTCGCGAAGTCGCGGCCGGATAGCAGCTGGCGGAAGTACAGACGATCATCGGTGGCCATGTGGTCAGAGTATTCGCGCCGCCTCATGCGTCGCTGTGCAGCCGCACCATCCTGGTGGTGCTGGTTTCGTCGAGGTCGACGAGGTCGGAACGCGATCTGAGGAAGTCGCTGAAAGAGCGGTAACCCAGGGCCTTCTCGCTGAACGACGGGTCCATACGCTTCATCTGCGCCTTGACCGCCGAGTTGTGCAGCCATTCGGTGTCGTCGCGTTGCAGGCCGATTCGCAGTGCCCGCTCCAAAAGATCGGTGGCGACCTGCTGCGCGTCCGGTAGCGACGGTTCCCCCTCCACGGCAGGTGCCGCTTTGCGCCGGGCACGCTTCTTCGGTGCCTCTTTCGACGGCACGCCGGGAAGAGCGTCGTAGGTGACGAACTCGTCGCACGCGGCCGCCAGCGAGCCACTGCTCGCTCCTGCCACGCCGATTCCGACGACGTAGCGACCAAGCCGCTTGCAGCGCTGGGCCAGCGCGATGTAGTCGGAGTCACCGCCGACGATTACGACGTGCGTGAGATCGGGCAGCCGGAACATGTCTTCGACCGCGTCGACCGCAAGCCGGATGTCCGCGCCGTTCTTCCCGTATGCCGCCGCGGGGAACAGCTGCACCAGATCCACTGCGCGCGCCACCAACTGACCGCTGTAACCCGCGTTGACGTCGGCCGACCAATCGGCATAGGCGCGGGTGAGCACCAAGGTGCCGAACGACGAGGCGAAGTCGATGATCGCCCCGACGTCCACGGTGGCCTCCGCGAGCCGCTCGACCGTCAGCCCGCGCGCCTTGTCCTTCTGGAACGAGTTGCGGCCGTGGACCTGGTCGTACCGCGATATCACGATGTTGTCGAAGTCGAGGTACACCGCAACGCGGGTCGCACCGCCGTCAGCCATGGACTCAATCTAGGGTCCCCCCGGTGCGGCTACCGAGGTTTGTCGCTTAGAGGCGGGCACGACGGCCTTTACCGGCAGTGACGTCCGTGTGTCCGATGGGGGCTATTCGCCGGAGGAAGTCGGGGGAAGACCCGTCGTGCCCGCCTCTAAGCGACAATCCGCGATGTCGGACCCACATGTCAGGGTCCGGTCATGACGAAGCGGTTACTGCGCGGAACGGAATTGCGTTACGTCCTGACTGATCACCTGTATGTTCATGGCCCTGCGACGGTCGCGGACCTCGCGGTGATGCTGGCCAGGTGGAACTTCGTCACAGACGGGCGGCCGTCGAAAGCCATTTCTGATGCACTGCGGTGGGAAATCCGGCTCGGGCGGGTGTGTAGACGTCGGCGCAGCCTCTACAGCGCGGCCGCGATGCCGCGGTCGACCGAGTACCGCATTCATGCGCGGGTGCTGGCGCTGCGCGACGAGGCCGCGGAATTGTCCACAACAGGCGGCAGAAATGACGTGTATCCCGACCCGGCGCGACCGTTGCGGCACCGGGCCACTCGAAAACGCGCCTGACCTCCTGTTTGGCGGGCCAGCTAGCCACGCTGTAACCTCTACAAGGCCCAATGCGCGGGTCAAGGCCCCCTTAGCTCAGTCGGCAGAGCGTTTCCATGGTAAGGAAAAGGTCAACGGTTCGATTCCGTTAGGGGGCTCGGCGGACGCCGGGTGGACTGGCGGTGCCTCAGCACAAGGCGATGTAGCTCAGTCGGTTAGAGCGAACGACTCATAATCGTTAGGTCGCCGGTTCGAGTCCGGCCATCGCTACAGGACAGGAAGAAAAAGAAGGGCAGCAGAAGTGGCCTCCAGCACGGACATTCGGCCGAAGATTACGTTGGCGTGCGAGGTGTGTAAACACCGCAACTACATCACCAAGAAGAACCGCCGCAACGATCCCGACCGGCTCGAACTCAAGAAGTTCTGCCCCAACTGCGGCAAGCACCAAGCACACAAAGAGACCCGCTGAGGTAGGTTCGCCAGCCGTGTCTTTGTCCGACAGGATCGTCGGGATGCACTACCGCTATCCCGACTACTACGAAGTCGGCCGGGAAAAAATCCGCGAGTACGCCGAGGCCGTCAAGAACGACCATCCCGCGCATTTCGACGAGAAAGAGGCGGCGGAACTCGGCCATGACGGTCTGGTGGCGCCGTTGACCTTCATTTCGGTGTTCGGTTACAAGGCGCAGTCGGCGTTCTTCGAGAATGCGAACGTCGCCATCACGGACGCCAAGATCGTGCAGGTCGACCAGGTGCTGAAGTTCCACAAGCCGCTCAAGACCGGCGATCGGCTGTACTGCGACGTCTACGTGGATTCGGTTAGGCAGTCGTTCGGCACCGACACGGTGGTCACCAAAAACGTCGTCACGAACGACAAGGGCGAAGAAGTCCTGGAGTGCTATACGACGCTCGTGGGTCGCAGTGACGAAGAGGGAGATGAGGGCTTCAAAGATGCCATTGCGTGAATTCAGTTCGGTGAAGGTGGGCGATCAGCTGCCCGAGAAGGTCATCACGCTGACCCGCCAGGACCTGGTCAACTACGCCGGCGTGTCCGGTGACCTCAACCCGATTCACTGGGACGACGACATCGCCAAGCAGGTGGGCCTCGACACCGCGATCGCCCACGGCATGCTGACCATGGGCCTCGGCGGCGGCTACGTGACCTCCTGGGTCGGTGACCCAGGCGCGGTCACCGAATACAACGTCCGGTTCACTGCGGTCGTCCCGGTTCCCAACGACGGCAAGGGCGCCGACATCGTGTTCACCGGCCGCGTGAAGTCGGTTGATCCCGAAACGAAGTCGGTGACGATCGCGCTGTCGGCCACCACGGGTGGGAAGAAGATCTTCGGTCGCGCCGTCGCGACCGCGAAGCTGGCGTAACCATGGCGCTCAAAACCGACATCCGCGGAATGGTCTGGAAGTATCCCGACTACTTCGAGGTCAGCCGCGAACAGGTCCGCCAATACGCCGCAGCGGTCAAGGCATACGATCCAGCCAGCCACGACGAAGACGCTGCCCGCGAACTCGGCTACGACAGCCTGGTGGCACCGCTGACTTTCGCAGCCATCTTTGCGGTGATGATCCAACGGCACTTCTTTCAGAACGTCGACATCGGCTTTGAGACGATGCAGATCGTGCAGGTCGACCAGAAGTTCAAGTTCCACCGGCCGATCATGGCTGGGGACAAGCTGTTCGGGACCATGTACGTCGAGTCCGTGGACGAGCGGTTCGGTGCCGATATTGTGACCACCCGCAACGTCGTCCAAGACGAGAACGGCGAGGTCATCATGGAGGCCTTCACCACGATGATGGGCCACGAGGGCGACAACTCGATCTCGGCGAAATGGGATCCGGAAACCGGGCAGGTGGTGCGGACCGCCGTCGGCGCGTAGGCGGTAATCGGATTGGTAACTCCGACGTGGGCCGATGTACACTCGGACCTCGGGGTTTCCCCACGTCAGCGCGCTGTCCGTCGGTAATTGGATCGACCGCACGGGGAGCGCGCGAATTGTGTGGGCCTCTGAACGCGTACAGGTTGGCCTGCCAACCTCTAGGGGCGTAGCTCAACTGGCAGAGCAGCGGTCTCCAAAACCGCAGGTTGCAGGTTCAAGTCCTGTCGCCCCTGCAGAACCGAACTCGAAGTGATCGTGGACACTGGAGGGTGGACACGGCGAAGGCACGAACGGAAGGGCATGCGGTGAGCGACGAGCGCGAGGCTGCCGGCGCCGCAGGCGACGGCGAAGACACCACCGCCAGCGGTCGGACCGCGGTAGCCACTCGGCCGCTGCGCCCCACCGGCAAGCGATCCCGGCAACTTAGCGAGGCCGTCGAGGCCGAGCCGATCGAAAAGGCCGGCGAAACCAAGGACGGCGGCAAGGGTAAGGCCAAAGCCGCAAAGAAGACCGGCCCGGACAAGGGTCGCGGCAACCCGATCGCGTTCGTCATCAACTACCTGCGGCAAGTCGTTGCCGAGATGCGCAAGGTCATCTGGCCGAACCGCAAGCAGATGGTTAGCTATACCTCCGTGGTGCTGGCTTTCCTGGTCTTCATGGTGGCGTTGATCTTCGTCGTCGACATCGGCTATGCGGCAATCGTGCGTGGCGTGTTCGCCGGCGACTGGGCATTGAAATTTAAGTAGGGAAGGACAAGGACCGTGACAACCCCTGACGGCGTCGAGGGCTACTCCGAGGAGCAGCCTGACGCCGAGCTGTCCGCGGGTGCGGCCGTGGATGTCGACGAGCGTGCGGCCGAAGAGGCTCCTGCACAAGAAGCCCCAGCCGAAGAGCTCGACCCGGCCGAGGCGCTCAAGGCCGAGCTGCGTTCCAAGCCCGGCGAGTGGTACGTCATCCACAGCTACGCCGGCTACGAGAACAAGGTGAAGGCCAACCTCGAGACCCGCGTGCAGAACCTCGACGTGGGCGACTACATCTTCCAGGTCGAAGTGCCCACCGAAGAGGTCACCGAGATCAAGAACGGCCAGCGCAAGCAGGTCAACCGCAAGGTGCTGCCCGGCTACATCCTGGTCCGCATGGACCTCACCGACGAGTCCTGGTCGGCCGTGCGCAACACGCCGGGCGTCACCGGCTTCGTCGGCGCGACGTCGAAGCCGTCGCCGCTGTCGCTCGACGAAGTGGTGAAGTTCCTGCTGCCGCAGGGTGCGGGCAAGAAGACCGCGAAGGCTGCGACCGCCGGCGCTGCCGCTGAAACCGGCGGAATCGAACGGACGCCGGTCGAGGTCGATTTCGAGGTCGGCGAATCGGTGACCGTCATGGACGGCCCGTTCGCGACGCTGCCCGCCTCGATCAGCGAGGTCAACGCCGAACAGCAGAAGCTCAAGGTGCTGGTGTCGATATTCGGCCGCGAAACACCCGTCGAACTGACCTTCAACCAGGTAGCGAAGCTTTGATTTCGGTGCGCTAACCGGCGCTGAGCGCATGAAAACGCACCGAAATCGCTGAGAAAGGAAGAGTATGCCCCCGAGAAAAAAGGTCGCCGGGCTGATCAAGCTGCAGATCCAAGCCGGCCAGGCCAACCCTGCGCCGCCCGTCGGCCCGGCGCTCGGCCAGCACGGCGTCAACATCATGGAGTTCTGCAAGGCCTACAACGCCGCGACCGAAAACCAGCGCGGCAATGTCGTACCGGTGGAGATCACCGTCTACGAGGACCGCAGCTTCGATTTCAAGCTCAAGACCCCGCCAGCCGCCAAGCTGCTGCTCAAAGCCGCACGCGTCGACAAGGGATCCGCTGAGCCCCACCGCAACAAAGTCGCGAAGGTGACGTGGGACCAGGTCCGCGAGATCGCCGAGACCAAGAAGGAAGACCTCAACGCCAACGACATCGATGCTGCGGCGAAGATCATCGCCGGGACCGCCCGGTCGATGGGCATCACCGTCGAATAACGGAATAACCATCTGTGGGAGGGCTGGCATCGGCCCGCACCACGGCTCCAACACCACGATTGGATGAACGAAATGAGCAAGAAGAGCAAGGCATACCGCGCGGCCGCTGAGAAGGTGGATCGCACTCACCTGTACTCGCCGGTCGAGGCGGTCAAGCTGGCCAAGGAGACGTCGTCGAAGAACCAGGACGCCACCGTGGAGGTTGCGATCCGGCTGGGCGTCGACCCGCGCAAGGCCGACCAGATGGTGCGCGGCACCGTCAATCTGCCCAACGGCACCGGCAAGACCGCTCGCGTCGCGGTGTTCGCCGTCGGTGACAAGGCTGAGGAGGCGCTGGCCGCCGGCGCCGACATCGTCGGCAGCGACGATCTGATCGAGCGGATCCAGGGCGGCTTCCTCGACTTCGACGCCGCTATCGCGACGCCGGACCAGATGGCCAAGGTGGGTCGGATCGCACGCATCCTCGGTCCGCGTGGCCTGATGCCCAACCCCAAGACCGGCACCGTCACCCCCGACGTCGCCAAGGCCGTCAGCGACATCAAAGGCGGCAAGATCAACTTCCGCGTCGACAAGCAGGCCAACCTGCATCTGGTGATCGGCAAGGCGTCGTTCGACGAGAACAAGCTCGTCGAGAACTACGCTGCCGCAATCGACGAGGTGCTGCGGGCCAAGCCCACCGCGTCGAAGGGCCGCTACCTGAAGAAGATCACCATGTCGACGACGACGGGCCCGGGCATTCCGGTGGATCCGTCGGTGACGCGGAATTTTGCTGAGGTTTAGGCCCCTTGAGCCGCAAGCGATTTCGCGAAGCCGCTGACGTCGCGCAGGCTCGCGCCGTAGACGTCGGGTAGCGCACCCGCGCACATCATGTCGCCGGCATGACCGGTGCCGGCGATGATCCGGCCGACCGCCTGCACTCCGGCGCGCACCAGCCGTCGGTAATAGAGCAGGCCCTCGTCGCGCAGCGGGTCGAGTTCGTTGACGGCGATCACGTGCGGCGGCATGCCCTCGAGGTCACCTTCGGTCGCGTTGCCGGCCCAGCACGCCGGATCGTTGGCGTGCTCGCCGTCGGGATCGTAGACCGAGCCGTTGACCGCCAACTCCATGCAGCTGAAGACGTATCCGTCGTTCTCCTTGAGCGAAGGGAGTTCGTCGGGCTGCTCCAGGAACCGGTTCGAGATGTACGGGCATTGCGCGTACACGCCCGCGATCTCATGCAGCCAGCCCTCGCGCTTGGCCTTGTGCGTGACCGCCAGCGTCAGGTTGCCACCGCCGGACTCGCCGGACACCACGATGTGTGATCCGCCCAATTCGTCGAGATGCCCTGCGGTCCAACGGATTCCGGCCGCGCAGTCGTTGATGCCCGCGGGGTAGGGGTGTGGGCCCAATTTGCCTGCGCTATTGCGGAATTCGACGCCGACGACCAGCAGCCCGGTGGCCGCGAGGTTGTCGCGCCAGCGGACGTAGCCGAGGTCGGTGGCGCTTCCGAATGCCATGCCGCCGCCGTGGATGTGGAAGAGGCACGGCAGCGTCGACGACGACGCGTTCGGCCGGCTGATGTAGAGGGTGATGTCGCCGCCGTCGCCGTCGATTGTCACGGTCTCGGTCGACACGCCCTCAGCCGCCGGCGCATTCTGGGCCAACGCCGTGAGGAACGCGACCGTCACTTCCTCCGCTTTGGCGATGTAGGCCAGCCGGTCGGCCAGCGGCGCGTCCGGTGTGAGCGGCGGAGTGGGTGCCAGACCGTCGAGGCCGAACGGCGCCAGCGCGGCGACCATCCGGGGGTCGGAGCGCGGGTCTGTGCCGAGTGTGCAATCGGGATTCGCGAGGCGGCCTTGAAGCATGTCGTCATGCTATGCGCCGCCTCGCAGCAAATCTTTTCACGGGCGATTTGACGGTTCTGTAAAACCGGTCGGCCGTCTGTGGGACGATGCCGTTCAAACCACCTGAATCAGCCGCGCCCCCGTCCAGGGGAAGCGGTCCACCGGTCATGCAGGAGGCTGAAGGTGCGTGCCACATACCGCAAGGCGTTGTTTGCTGTCGTAGCGCTGTTGTCGGCGGTCGCCTTCGGCGTCGTGTCGGTGTTCAGCGCAGCCCTCACCTGGGGCGCGGTGACGGCGTTCGTCGTTCCGGGCACCGGTACCCCCAACGCGAATGTGGTCACCAACTACCTCAATAACGCCTATAACCGCTACATCTATGCGTCGGACCCCACAGGCGTGCCTTCCACCTGCACCGCAGCCACCAACTGCGCGCTCAGCGGCATCAACTATCCGGCGTCGTTCTGGCCGATCTTCTTCATTCCCAACTGGTGCCCGGGGGCCAACTGCGCCAAATGGAACGAGTCAGTGGGCGAGGGCGTGCAGCACCTCGACGACGAGGTCCAGCCGGCAGTCGGCAACCTCCAGGCTGGCGACAAGCTCGTGATCTTCGGATATTCGCAAGGCGCGCGCGTGGTCAGCATCGAAAAGGAGCGCCTGGCCGCCACGCTGACCCCCGACCAGAAGAAGCAGGTCGAGATGGTCATGATCGGCAACATCAGCCGCCCGAACGGCGGGCTCTGGTCGCGGCTGAGCTTCCTGCCGACGATCCCGATCCTCGACGTGTCGTTCGGCAACCCCACCCCGACGAACGCCGACATCAAGACCACCGACATCTCGTTCGAGTACGACGGGGTGTCCGACTTCCCGGCGTATCCGCTCAACCTGCTCGCCGTCGCCAATGCGATCGCCGGCTTCCAGTACGTCCACGGCTACTACCTGGTGCCCAACGGCAACGGCCCGACGGATCAGCTGCCGTGGGGGTACACGCCCGCAGACATCCAGAACTTCATCGAGGCGGCCGGCAATCCGACGAAGGGTGACACCACGTACGTCACCATTCCGGCGAAGTCGCTGCCGATCCTGCAGCCGTTCATCGACTTGGGCAACGCGACTGGCACGTCGGCGATCGTCGACCCGCTGCTGGAACTGGTCCAGCCGGCTCTGAAGGTGCTGATCGACACCGGCTATGACCGCACGGCCAGTCCGGGGGATCCCGTGACGTTCCGTCTGATCCCGAACATCAACCCGGTCAAGCTCGCCACCGATCTGATTGCGGCGATCGGGCAGGGCATCCACGACGCGACCGACGGCGTGCCGATCGTTCCGACGGTGACGCCGCCGTCCTCGTCGTCGACGACGACGATCTCGCCGTTCTCGACATTTGCTGCGCAACAATCGAACCCAGCACTTCAAGTGCAGAAGACGCAGCAGCAGCAGACCAGTGCGGGTGCCGTTCCGACGCTCGATCTCGCGCGGACGATTTCAACCCAGCCCGATGCCACAAAGTTGGCCAGCCCGCAGGGTTCCAGCAACGCCAACGAGAATCAGAACCCGTTCAAGCTCAGGTTGGGAAGGTCGTCGGTCGCGGGAGATCAGACGACGCCGATTGCGAAGACACCCAAGCCGGCCGCGCCGAAGCTGCCGAAGCCGGGGGACGTTGCCAAGGTCGACAACCCGCTACCGCGTGTCAGCGATCTGTTCGGCAAGCACAGGACCGCCCAGAACGGGCAGACGGGTACGGACGGCACGAAGCCGGGTGGCAAGCAGAACGCCGCGACGTCGCCCGATTCCGGGCAGCGCGCGGCGGCGTGATCAGGCCGCCGCGCCCGGCTTGAGGTAGGTCACCAGGCTGACGTCGATGCTCTCGTCGATGAAGTAGTACTGGCAGCCCTTGAGGTACCGCATGTAGCGGTGGTAGTTCTCCTCGTCGGTGACCTCGATGGCCTTCTCTTTGTTGCGCTCCAGTGCCTCGGCCCACAGACCCAGCGTCTTGATGTAGTGGGTGCGCAGCGACTTGGCCTCCGGCACGACGAACCCTGCCTTCTCGCCGTGCTCGATCATCATCTGCGTGGTGGGCAGCCGACCGCCCGGGAAGATCTCCGTGATCATGAACTTGATGAACCGGGCGAGCTCGAAGGTCAGCTTCTTGCCCTGCGCGGCCAGGTCGAACGGGTGGTAGCCGACGCTGCTTTGAATGGTCATCCGGCCGTCGTCGGGCAGGATGTCGAAGCAGTTCTTGAAGAAGTCGTCGTAGCGCTCGAAGCCGAAGTGCTCGAACGCCTCGATCGACACGATGCGGTCGACGGGCTCGTGGAACTGCTCCCAGCCCTCCAGGCGCACGTCGTAAGTGCGCTCGGTGTCGACCTTGGCGAGCAGCTCTTTGCAGTACGACAGCTGTTCCTTCGACAGCGTCAGGCCGATGACGTTGACGTCGTACTTCTCCAGCGCCCGCTTCATGGTGACGCCCCAGCCGCAGCCGATGTCCAACAGCGTCATGCCTGGCTTGAGGTCTAGCTTGTCGAGGTTCAGATCGACGTCGGCGAGCTGCGCCTCTTCGAGCGTCACGTCCGGCCCGGTGAAGTACGCGCAGCTGTACTTGCGAGTGGGGTCCTGGAACAGGCCGAAGAAGTCGTTGGACAGGTCGTAGTGGGCCTGGATGTCTTCGAAGTGCGGCCGCATGTCGTCGGCTTGCTTGGTCTTGTTAGGCATGTGTCTAGCTTGCCTTTCGTGGTTTTTCCGAGGCGGCTGACGCCCCAAGACTTGACTGGGAATGCTATCCGATGTGCGGGACTGCTCTGAAACTCACGCGGGCGTGGCCTCGCTGAAGTTTGTTTTCAGCTCGCCCACGATGTCGTCCCACAACTGCTCGGGCAACTCGTGACCCATCCCGTCGTAGAGCACCAACCGGGCGCGCGGGATCGCCCGAGCCACCGCGCGACCACCTGTCGGACGCATCAGCTTGTCTGCTTTCCCATGGATCACGACTGTCGGCGCCTCGGTTTGCCGGTTGTAGCGCAGCAAGCTGCCGGTGCCGAGGATCGCGCCGAAATGCCGCGCGATACCAGCCGGGTAGTAGGACCGATCGAACCCTTCGATGGCTTCGGCGCGGATCACGTCGTCGCTGCGGGGATAGCCGGGGCTGCCGATGATCTTGCTGACCCGAATCGCATTGGCGATGATCGCCTCGCGGTCTGAGCCCTTGGGCTTCTGCAGGATCGCGAGCAGCTGCTGGGGTCCGGGCGGCGGCAACAGCGGCTGGTTGTTGCTGGAGAAAATCACGGCCAGCGTCTGCGTGCGGTGCTTGTACTCGGCGGCGAAGACCTGCGCGATCATGCCGCCCATCGACGCGCCCACCACGTGCGCCCGGTCGATGCCGAGATGGTCGAGAACCGCCGCAGCGTCGCCGGCCATGTCCTCGAGGGTGTAGACGGCCCGGTTCCGCAGGCCGAAGAAGTGCCGCACCATTTTCACGGGCAGCGATCCCGGGTGACGACGGCCGTGCAGCTTGGAGGACAGCCCGACGTCGCGGTTGTCGTAGCGGATCACCCGCAAGCCCTGATTGACCAGCTTCTCGCAGAAAGCCTTGCGCCACAACAGAAGCTGGGCACCCAGCCCCATGATCAGCAACACGGCCGGGTCGTCCGGGTCGCCCATGTCCTCGTAGTAGATGTCCAGATCACCCGAGCGGGCGGTGCCGGTTCGGATGTGCACTAGACCTCGACTTCCTTGTGTTCGCGGCTGACCTCGACCATGAAGTTCGCGAAGTAGCCCGTCAGCTCTGGATCGGACATCATCTGCCACTTGGGCGCCAGCAGCTTCATGTAGCGCTCGACGTAGAGGAACTGCTTGCCGATCAGCACCAGCTCGCGGGGAAGCTTCACGTCGTAGGCGTCGGCCAGCGCGGAGAGCTGCCGGCCGATCTCCGCGTAGCTCATGTCGCCAAGGCTCTTCATGGTCAGCGGCGTTGCGAACTTCTCCAGGTCCTTGGCCGCCTGCGCCTCTGGCTTCGTGGTGCCGACCGCGCCCATCAGCACGACGATCTTGCCGGCCGCGGCATGATCCTTCTTCACCAGCAGCGCGTACACCAATTCCCTTAGCAGCCAACGGGTTCGGGGGTCGATGCGGCCCATGATGCCGAAGTCCAGGAACACGATCTTGCCGTCGGGGTCGACGAAGAGGTTCCCGGCGTGCAGGTCGCCGTGGAAGAGGCCGTGCCGCAGGCCGCCCTCGAACACGCTGAAAAGCAACGCCTTGACCAGTGCGGTGCCGTCGAAGCCGGCCTTGCGGATCGCGGCGGCGTCGTCGATGCGGATACCTTGGATGCGCTCCATCGTGAGCACGCGGCTGGTGGTGTAGTCCCAATACACCTGCGGCACCCGGATGTTCTTGCCCAGCGGGCTGGCGTGCATGTGCGCTACCCAGGCGTCCATCGACTGCGCCTCGAGCCGGAAGTCGAGCTCCTCGGCCAAGTTGTCGGCGAAGTCGGCGACGACGTCCTGGGCGGACAGCCGCCGGCCGAGCTTGGCCAGTTCGACGAGCTGTGCGCCGCGCTTGAGGATCTGCAAGTCGGCGGCGACCCGTCGGCGGATGCCGGGCCGCTGGATTTTGACCACCACTTCCTCGCCGGTGTGCAGCGTGGCGTAATGCACCTGCGCGATCGACGCGGACGCGAACGGCCGATCGTCCCATTGGGCGAACAGCGTGTTGGGGTCCTCGCCCAGATCTTCGACGAAGATCTTGTGCACTTCGTCGGGGTCTGCAGGCGGCACCGCGTCGAGCAGGCTGCGGAACTCCCGCGACAGCGGTTCACCGAACGCGCCCGGGCTCGACGCGATGATCTGGCCGAACTTGACGTAGGTGGGGCCGAGGTCGGCGAAGACGTTCGGAACCTCTTTGATGACTTTCTGTTGCCAGGGCCCTCCGTCGAACAGCTTGCCGGCCACCCGGCCGGCGGCTCGGGTTACGTGCCAGCCGGTCGCCCCGATACGGGCGGCCTCGGTGAAAAGCGGCACACTGTCGAGCTTGGCAACCTCGCGATGCTTGGTATTTGAGCTCATAGAGGCAGTGTGCCAAACCTTCTTAGGGTTTCCATAATCTGCGCGGGGCGGGTCCACCCGGTCCATCATGCGCTTTTCTAGCGCTCGCGGGTCTGCATCGCCACTTGAGCCGCATCCGTCACAGCGAGACGTGGAGTCCGATCTGCCCGCCTCCTAGCGACACGGTCTGACTGCGCATTTGCCGCTGGCCGAGGGCTGCCTCGGCGCACCAAACCGGCACAACGGTCCCCGCCACCGGGAGATACCAGAGTGACGAAGGGATTCACCTGGACGCGGCCGGCCTCCACGGCTTGAGCCAGTCCGTCTCCGGCCAGCCTTCGTGCGCCGCGATGAGCTCGTACATCGTCGCGCCGTCGATCGACTCGCGGATGATGTCCGCGTGGCCGGAGTGACGGGCCAGCTCGTTGATCACATGGTGGAAGACCCAGCGCACGGACCACTGCGTGATGTCCTTCGGGAACCACGGCGCGTCCGTCGGCACGGGAACCGGTGCATCGAGGTCAGCAGCGTCCAGCAGCCGCAACGTCTCGGCGTTCTGCGCGGCAAGCGCGGCCAGCACGTCGTGCAGCGTCTCGTCCTCGCGCATCACGAACTCGTCCTCGAACGCGGCCCGGCGTTCCTCGAAGGACCGAGTGTCGCGCTGCGGAGATTCGGGCGCGGCCGCGACCCGCTGCATCCACGTCCGCTGCATGCCGGTCGCATGTTTGACCAAGCCGCCGATCGACAGGGCGCTCGCCGACGGCGTTAACCGCGCCTGCTCGTCGGTCAACCCGTGCGCAACGGCGAAGTAGGCGTTCTGGTGGTAGGCGACGAATTCGCGAAGGGCGTGGCGCTCGTCGGCGACAGGGGGAGCCAGTGCGGGCATCAGTGTTCTCCTGTTCGGTGCGAATGAACGTAAAGGTCACGCAGACAAGCGATTTCAGCTCCGTGGTGGATGACCTCGCGGTTGATGTGGAGGATCAGCGCGGACATCGGCAGCTCAGCGTACGGCCCTTCGGCCGGTCCGCACGGGCGCGCCAGCGCTGCCGCATCGAGCCCGCGCACGCCGGCGTTCCACCGTGCGTAGGCGTCGTCGAGCTGGCCCAGTGCTGTCGCCGCGTCGGTGGCGTACTGCCACGACTGGTAGTCCGCGGGTGGACCGCCGAAGTGGAAGTGGTTGCGCATCGCCAGCACGCCGACGATCACATGCGCCATCCGCCACGCGATCGTCGTGAACGGTTCGGGGCGTGGCGGCGGATAGGCGAAGTCGATCGCGCCGTCGCGATGCACCGTCCAGCAGCCCGGCACCGGTTCCCAGAAGTACTCGTCGTCGGTCAACCCATCGAGACGCGGGCGCAGCTGGTCACGCCAGTGCACGTCGAGCTGGTCGGCAAGTTGCGCGGTGAGATCCATATCGACCAGCTTGCCGGTGCTACCGGACAGCTTCTGTCCGCTGACTCTGGCACGCTTGGCTGATGGCCGAGACGACGGCGCGGGTGCTGCAACTGCTCGGACTGCTGCAGTCGCGGCGGGTCTGGAGCGGAGAGGAGCTCGCAGAGCGGCTCGGCGTGACCACCCGCAGCGTGCGCCGCAACGTCGAGCGGCTGCGCGACCTCGGCTACCCCGTCCACGCCAGTAAGGGCCACGGCGGCGGCTACCGGCTGGGCGCAGGTGCCGCATTACCGCCGCTGCTGCTGGATCCCGACGAGGCGGTGGCCGTCGCTGTGTGCCTGCGGCTGGCCGCCGGTGGCACGGTCGCCGGAGTGGCTGAGGCCGCGCTGCGTGCGCTGACCAAACTCGACCAGGTGCTGCCTACCCGACTGCGCTCGCAGGTCGGCGCAGTGCACGACGCGACCGTGACGCTGACCCGCGACCCACCGGAAGCCGTCGCACCCGACACGCTGATGACGCTGGCGCGCGCCTGCCGTGACCACGAACACGTCACCGCCGAATACGTCGACCGCGCCGGCCGAACCACTCGCCGGCGGCTGGAGCCGTACCACTTGGTGACCACCGGTCGGCGCTGGTACCTGATGGCCTACGACCGCGACCGGCAGGACTGGCGCAGCCTGCGACTGGACCGGATCGCCGAGGCGCGGGCGGTGGACACCATGTTCACCCCCCGCGATGCTCCCGATCCGGCCGCCTTCGTGGCACGCTCGATCACCGCCTCGCCGTACCGGTACGTCGCACGGGTGCGCTATTCTGCGCCAGAAAGCGTTGTGGCACAGCGTTTTTCGCCCGCAGCGGCGACCGTGGAGTCTGATGGTCCGCACGCCTGCATCGTGACGGCCGGCGCCGACGACGCCGAGTTGCTCGCGTTGTACTTGGCGACGGTGGACGCGGAGTTCGAAGTGCTCGAGCCTCCGGAGGTGGCCGACGCAGTTGGCGTGCTCGCTGAACGGCTGCGCCGGGCAGCGGTCAAGACGTGATGCCCAGCCGGTCGGTAAGCACCAGAAACGCCGCCGCGAAGTCGTTGTCGGCCGTGTCGGCGCGCACACGCTGCCAGTCGACCTGTTCGCGGACCGCGCGCACGCCGGGCAGCAACGAGGCGAAGTCGCAGTGATGTTCGTGGAGCGAGGCCAGCTTTTCGGTGACCACCACCGTCGGCGACAACACCGGCATCGCGATCGCCAGCACCTCGCGTACGTCGGCCGAGCGGATCAGCTCCTTGTCCACCGGAACGCCGTTGAGCCGGTGCAGCACGTCGATCACGAATTCCTCGGCGACACACGCTTTGAACAGCCAGTCCTCGGGCGTCCGCTCGATCGAGAAGCCCGCGTCTTCGAGCGCCGCCACGGCCGCCTCGACGTCGGATTCGGCGACGACGAAGTCCACGTCGTGCACCGGTTCTGGCCCTCCGTAGACCCACAGCGCGTAGCTGCCGGCGAGGGCGAACTCAGGTCCGTTCGCCTTCAGCGCCGACGCCGCGCGCTTGAGCGCGTCACGCAACTCGTCATTTCGGTCAGGCACGTCTCTTCCAAGGGATCGTTGGGTAGGTAGTACCCATGCGGATGGCGACTTTCAACATCCTGCACGGCCGCAGCGTGCACGACGGCAACGTGGAACCCGACCGGCTCGCCGCGTCCGTGCGCCAACTCGACGCGGACGTGCTGGCGCTGCAAGAGGTCGACTGTGACCAGCCGCGCTCGCAGATGGCCGATCTGACCGCCGTCGCCGCCGAGGCGATGGGCGCTATCAGCCACCGCTTCGTCGCCGCGATCTCCGGCACCCCGGGAGCGACCTGGATGGCCGCGACCGGCGAAGAACAACCGGGCACGGCCGCCTACGGCATTGCACTGCTGTCGCGGTTCCCGGTCGAGAGCTGGCAGGTGCTGCGGCTGCCTCGCATTCCGATGCGATTCCCGATGTATCTGCCCGCGCCGAACCGCGTGACGATTGTCGACGAGGAGCCCCGCGCGGCCGTGGTGGCACGCCTCGATTCACCGCTCGGGCCGATCACCGTCGCGAACACGCATCTGTCGTTCGTGCCGGGGTGGAACCGCGTGCAGTTGCGGCGGTTGATCCGCGATCTGCGCGGCTTCCCACCGCCCCGCGTGCTGATGGGCGATCTCAACATGAGCCCGCCCAGGCCGACTCGCTGGACCGGGTTGCGGTCGCTCGCCGAGGCGTTGACATTCCCGGCCCACGAGCCCGACCGTCAGCTCGACCACATACTCACCGACGACGACACCCTGGAAGTGGATGCGTTTTCGGCACCGCTGATGTCGGTTTCAGATCACCGCGCGCTCGTCGTCGACGTCTCGCGGCCTCAGCACTGATGGAATCACCTGTCCTGGCGGTCGACATCGGCGGCACGAAACTGTCTGCCGGACTGGTGGATTCAGCTGGCGCGCTGACCCGCAGCGTCAGGCGGCCGACACCGTGCGGTGATGCCGGGACAGTGTGGTCGGCGGTGAAAGAGCTTGTGACACTAGCGATTGCGGACTCCGTCGTTCGGGGCGTCGGCATCTGCTCGGCCGGGCCGATCAACGTCCCGGCCGGCACCGTCAGCCCGATCAACATCGCTGCATGGCGCGACTTCCCGATCGTGGCTCAGCTCGCGGCGCTGCTGCCCGGGGTGCCGGTGCGACTTGCCGGCGACGGGCTGTGCATGGCAGTCGGCGAGCACCGGCACGGCGCTGCCCAGGGCGTGCAGTTTCTGCTCGGCATCGTGGTGTCCACCGGAGTCGGCGGCGGGCTCGTGCTCGACGGTGCACCGTACGGGGGCGCCAGTGGCAACGCGGGTCACGTCGGCCACGTCGTCGTCGACCTCGACGGCCAGCCGTGCACATGCGGCGGGCGTGGGTGCGTGGAAACCATCGCGTCGGGGCCGCAATTGGTGCGCTGGGCGCGCGCCAACGGATGGTCCGGTGCCCCAGACGCCGACGCGAAAGATCTTGCGGATGCCGCGAACGCGGGTAACGCGTTGGCGCTGAAGGCCTTTCGTCGAGGGGCCACAGCCGTCGCCGCGATGATCGCTTCAGTCGCGGCGGTCTGCGACCTGGACTTGGTGGTGATCGGCGGGGGAGTGGCGAGCTCCGGCCCGCTGCTGTTCGACCCGTTGCACGAGGCGCTCAGCGGCTATGCGGGCCTCGACTTTCTCCGGAAACTGCGGATGGCGCCTGCCGCGCTCGGTGCTGATGCGGGGCTGATCGGCGCGGCAACACTCGTCCAAAGTTGAGCGGCGGTCAGTCGTTCTCGTGCTTTTGTGCGACCCTGCGTTCGGCGTAGGACTGCAGTTCGCTGACGAGCCACACAGTGGCCAACCCGAAAACCGAAATGATGACTGCGAGCAACATAGCGGTTTCCCTTCCCCGACCTGCTGCCGAGGCGACAGCAAATTTATCGTAAACGAAAATGTGCTGGCTGTACCGCAAACACGCGGATTGCCAGCATACAAAATGGAGTTAGTTCGAGAGATCAGCTAGCTAATGCGCTGAGCGTCAGGAGAAGGCTGGATCGCGGGTGGTCGCGCCGCGATTCGGTGTTCATCGGCGGTAACTGCTAACCTGGGACGGCTCCACCGAAGACCGTCGGTCACCGGAGAAATCCGGTCGAAGGTCCGGGAAACATCCCGGCGGCCCACGCAGGCGGACGAGGCATCTGCATTTGCGCGCCCCGATCCCTGCGTCGGGGCGTTCGTCATTTCCGGCGACCGACGATCTTCTGCGGGGCGACCCACACCCACGCAAGGAGGCATGCATGGCAAAGGCTGACAAAGCCGCCGCCGTCGCCGACATCGCCGAGCAGTTCAAGGAAGCCACCGCCGCGCTGGTCACCGAGTACCGCGGCCTCACAGTGGCCAACCTTGCCCAGCTGCGCCGGTCACTCGGGGAGTCCGCCACCTATTCGGTCGCCAAGAACACGCTCGCCAAGCGGGCGGCCACCGAGGCCGGCATCGATGGACTCGACGAACTGTTCACCGGCCCGACGGCGATCGCGTTCGTCAAGGGCGAGCCCGTCGACGCCGCGAAGGCGCTCAAGACGTTCGCGCGCGAACACAAGGCGCTGGTGATCAAGGGCGGCTACATGGACGGTCGCCCGCTGACCGTCGCGGAGGTCGAGCGCATCGCCGACCTCGAGTCGCGCGAGGTGCTGCTGGCCAAGCTCGCCGGCGCGATGAAGGGCAACTTGACCAAGGCCGCCGGCCTGTTCAACGCACCCGCATCACAGGTGGCACGGCTGGCCGCCGCGCTGCAAGAGAAGAAGAGCCAAGAAGGCGGGCAGGAAGCCGCGACCCCCGAACCGGCTGCCGCCGAATAAACCCCGTAATCAGGAAGGAACCCACCATGGCCAAGCTGTCCACCGACGAGCTGCTCGACGCGTTCAAGGAAATGACGCTGCTAGAGCTCTCCGACTTCGTCAAGGCGTTCGAGGAGACCTTCGACGTCACCGCCGCCGCACCGGTCGCAGTGGCGGCCGCTCCCGGCGCTGCCGCGGGCGGTGCCCCCGCCGAGGCGGCCGAGGAGCAGAGCGAGTTCGACGTGATCCTCGAGTCGGCCGGCGACAAGAAGATCGGCGTGATCAAGGTCGTCCGCGAGATCGTCTCGGGTCTGGGCCTCAAGGAGGCCAAGGATCTCGTCGACAGCGCCCCGAAGCCGCTGCTCGAGAAGGTTGCCAAGGAGGCCGCCGAGGAAGCCAAGAGCAAGCTCGAGGCCGCCGGCGCCACCGTCACCGTCAAGTAGTTCACGCAGTTCCACGCAAAGGGGCCGCCGCGTCGATCGGGCGGCCCCTTTCGCATGGTCACAACCTGGCTCTATAGCTAACGACACCTGCTGACGTAGGCTAGAGTGACCGCAGCCACAACCGGGGTGTGTGTGGCGGGCAAGCACTGGCGGAAGGACTACGCGTGGGCATCGGCATTCAGATCGAGGGGCTGACCAAGTCCTTCGGCTCCCAGCGAATCTGGGAGGACGTCACGTTCGACCTGCCGCCGGGCGAGGTCAGCGTGTTGCTGGGCCCTTCGGGTACCGGCAAATCGGTGTTCTTGAAGTCGCTGATCGGCCTGCTGCGTCCCGAGCGCGGCAAGATCATCATCGACGGCACCAACATCATCGAGAGCTCGGCCAAGGAGCTCTACGAGATCCGCAAGCTGTTCGGCGTCATGTTCCAGGACGGCGCGCTGTTCGGGTCGATGAACCTCTACGACAACACCGCCTTCCCGCTGCGCGAGCACACCAAGAAGAAGGAAAGCGAGATCCGTGACATCGTCATGGAGAAGCTCGCGATGGTCGGTCTGGAAGGCGACGAGAAGAAGTTCCCCGGCGAGATCTCCGGCGGTATGCGCAAGCGTGCCGGCCTGGCTCGCTCGCTGGTGCTGGACCCGGAGATCATCCTCTGCGACGAGCCCGACTCCGGGTTGGACCCGGTGCGTACCGCGTACCTGAGCCAGCTGCTGATCGACATCAACGCCCAGATCGACGCGACGATCCTGATCGTCACGCACAACATCAACATCGCTCGCACGGTGCCCGACAACATCGGCATGCTGTTCCGCCGCAAGCTGGTCATGTTCGGTCCTCGCGAGGTGCTGCTGACCAGTGACGAGCCGGTGGTTCGCCAGTTCCTCAACGGCCGACGGATCGGCCCCATCGGTATGTCGGAGGAGAAGGACGAGGCGACGATGGCCGAAGAGCAGGCCATGGTCGAAGCCGGCCACCATCATGGTGGCGTGGAAGAGATCGAGGGCGTGCCGCCGCAGATCAGCGCCACGCCGGGCATGCCGGAGCGCAAGGCGGTGGCCCGGCGCCGGGCGCGGGTTCGCCAGATCCTGGACACGCTGCCGCCGGCGGCCCAGGAGGCCATTCGCGACGACCTCGAGGGCACGCACAAGTACAAGTCGCGCGACTTCCCCGACTCCAGCGATGGGGATCGCTACACCGACGAGGCGCCGACCGGGCGAATTCCGGTTTCCGGCGACCAGCGTTAAACAGGCGTCCGAGCAGCCCGACATCGTCGTGCTCCGATAGGTCGGGTCGCCCGAAGCTCCGATTTCACGAGGGAGTGCCGGTGATCATCGAGCGCTGGCGACTGGCGCTGCTGGTCGCTGCAGGCGCAGCCGCCGGGATGGTGGCGCTGGGCTTAGGGTGCGGACTCGCATCGGCAGACTCCGGCCAAAGCGACACGACCAACTCTGCAGCCTCGACACCGACATCCGCGGGGAAGACGGCGAGCAAGCCGTCGACACAGACGCCGCCGTCGACGAGGCGTCCAACAGGGCGGCTCAACTCGGTCGCGGCAGGTGCCCAACGTCCAGAGTCGGGGTCGTCGCCTTCCAAGACGGGGCCGACGACTGCACCGTCGAAGACACGGTCGGGGCAGCGCGTAAGGCAACCGCAGCCAGAGAACGCGGCGCCCGCAAGCGAGCGGTCGGAGGCGTCCCGAGACACCACCACAGGGGTGCTCTCCGTCGGCGCGTCACCGCTGACCAAGACGCGAGTCCAACAGACCGGCTCCGATGTTGGCCCGTTTTCGCGGCCTCAGCCCAACGGTGAGGCGCCCAGTGCGCGAATCCACCGTGCAGTAACGACAGTCGACGCGGCTCAACGGTCCGCGACGACCGCAGAAACGATGGGCACACCTGTTGCCGTCGCGGCCGTCGGCGCACCGGCCCCTGCGCCGTCGGCGGCCAAGCCACAGGCAGTGACCACGCGACCTGCCATGCCGCGCGCGCCTCCGCTGCTCAACGCCATCGGATCGTTGGTGGTCAACACGATTTCGTTGGTGGAGAGAAGCCTGGTAGGGCCGCCGGTGCTGCCGCCGGGAAGCACTGTGACGGTGCGTCAGTCCACCGTGCAGATCGGCGACGTCAGCGCCCCGGCCGACTGGTATGTCCCGGCCGGGCCGGCGCCGCCGAAGAGTGTCATCTACCTCCAGCACGGCTTCTTTGCGACCGGCCCGATGTACAGCTACACCGCAGCCCGACTCGCCGAGCAGACGCACAGCGTGGTCGTCGTCCCGACGTTGTCGTCGAACTTCTTCGCCACGGACGGCAATTGGCTCGGGGGCTCGACGCTGCAGCAGGCAGCCGCCGGCCTGTTCGTCGGCGATCGCGCGGCGCTGACCGCCAGCGCAAGCGCGGCTCTTGGACATCCGGTGTCGCTGCCGCAAGACGTCGTGCTCGTCGGGCACTCGCTCGGCGGCGGGTTCGTCACCGCCGTCGCCGGATACACCGCCGACAACGGCGCCGTGGCTGACCTGAAGGGCGTGGTGCTACTCGACGGCGTAGGTCTGCAAGGCGCGATCCCTACGGCGCTCGGCAAGCTTCCCGACGACACACCCGTGTTGATGATCGCCTCTCCGCCCTACGTATGGAACTCGTTCGGCATCGCCAGCACCGAGCTCACCGAGGCGCGGCCCGGAAGATTCGTGGGTGTGCAATTGGTCGGCGGACGCCATATCGACGCGATGCAGGGCGGCAACCCGCTGATCCAAGGCGCGGCATACCTTGTCGCAGGCGTTTCGCAGCCGCGAAACATCGCGGCGGTTCAGACGCTGGCCAGCGGATGGATCAACGACATGCTGGACGGGACGACCAACGGTGTCTATGGCCAGCCCGGTGCGACGATCTCCATTCCCACAGCAGCGGGGACCGCTACCGCAATCGCGTTACCGGCACCGCCGACTGCGCTGACGCCGGTCACAAATTTGCTGCGGGACCTGTTCCGCGTCGGCAGCGACCTGTTCTTCGGTTTCCTGGGGAATGACCCCGGCGCCGCGCATCCGCCAACCTCTCTGCGAAGTCGTGCCGGCATGCAATTGGCTGCGCCAAACGCCGCGTAAACCCTTGACGAGAGCGCGTGAAGGCGTCAGTCTGTTGGGCAGCATGTACATATGTCGCAGTACGGGCCGCCAGCCAGCGCCTTTACTGCCAGCATGCCCTGGTTGAGGAATGCCGCGTCCTGCGGTACTGTTGGACGTTGCGCTGGCTGCCTCCTGCCCACCTCACCTGAATTTGACACCGTGGTCCACGCTTGAGCCCCTTTAGGGGTTCATGTGCGTGCTCTGAGACCGGACAGGTTGTCGGCCGGCCGAACCGACGCAGAAGAGCGACGAAGCCGCCGGTAATCCGGTGACTGTGGTCGCATGAGGTGCTGGAAGGGTGCATCTTGGCAGTCTCTCGCCAGAGCAAATCAGCAGTAGCTACCGCTAATAGCTCCGTTCCCGGAGCCCCCAATCGAATTTCTTTCGCAAAGTTGCGTGAACCGCTCGAGGTTCCCGGTCTGCTCGAGGTGCAGACCGAGTCGTTCCAGTGGCTGATCGGATCCGACGAGTGGCGCGAGAAGGCCGTCGCCCGCGGTGACGTGGACCCTGTCGGCGATCTCGAAGAGGTGCTCTCCGAACTCTCCCCGATCGAGGACTTCTCGGGGCAGATGTCGCTCTCGTTCACCGATCCGCGCTTCGACGAGGTCAAGGCACCGGTCAACGAGTGCAAGGAGAAGGATCAGACCTACGCGGCCCCGCTGTTCGTGACGGCCGAATTCATCAACAACAACACCGGCGAGATCAAGAGCCAGACGGTGTTCATGGGTGACTTCCCGATGATGACGGAGAAGGGCACCTTCATCATCAACGGCACCGAGCGCGTCGTGGTGTCGCAGCTGGTGCGCTCGCCAGGTGTGTACTTCGACGAGACCATCGACAAGTCCACCGAGAAGACGCTGCACTCGGTCAAAGTGATCCCCGGCCGTGGCGCGTGGCTGGAGTTCGACGTCGACAAGCGCGACACCGTCGGCGTGCGCATCGATCGCAAGCGTCGTCAGCCCGTCACCGTGTTGCTGAAGGCGCTGGGCTGGACCGCCGAGGAAATCCGCGAGCGGTTCGGGTTCTCCGAGATCATGATGTCCACCCTGGAGAAGGACAACACCGCCAACCAGGACGAGGCGCTGCTGGACATTTATCGCAAGCTGCGTCCGGGCGAGCCGCCCACCAAGGAGTCCGCGCAGACCCTGCTGGAGAACCTGTTCTTCAAGGAGAAGCGCTACGACCTGGCCCGCGTGGGCCGCTACAAGGTCAACAAGAAGCTGGGCCTGAACACCGACAAGCCGGTCGCCTCGCAGACCACCACGCTGACTCCGGAAGACATCGCCGCCACCATCGAGTACCTGGTGCGATTGCACGAGGGCCAGCCGACGATGACGGCTCCGGGCGGCGTCGAGGTGCCGGTGGAAACCGACGACATCGACCACTTCGGCAACCGGCGCCTGCGCACGGTCGGCGAGCTGATCCAGAATCAGATCCGCGTCGGCCTGTCCCGCATGGAGCGCGTCGTGCGCGAGCGGATGACCACTCAGGACGTCGAGGCGATCACGCCGCAGACCCTGATCAACATCCGTCCCGTCGTGGCGGCCATCAAGGAGTTCTTCGGCACCAGCCAGCTGTCGCAGTTCATGGACCAGAACAACCCGCTGTCGGGCCTGACCCACAAGCGCCGCCTCTCGGCGCTGGGCCCGGGCGGTCTGTCCCGCGAACGCGCCGGCCTCGAGGTCCGCGACGTGCACTCGTCGCACTACGGCCGCATGTGCCCGATCGAGACCCCGGAAGGCCCGAACATCGGCCTGATCGGGTCGCTGTCGGTGTATGCGCGGGTGAACCCGTTCGGCTTCATCGAGACGCCGTATCGCAAGGTCGTCGACGGTGTGGTCACCGACGAGATCCACTACCTGACGGCCGACGAGGAGGACCGCCACGTGGTGGCGCAGGCCAACTCGCCGATCGACGACCAGGGCCGCTTCACCGAGCCGCGCGTCCTGGTACGCCGCAAGGGCGGCGAGGTGGAGTACGTCAGCTCCGACGAGGTCGACTACATGGACGTGTCGCCGCGCCAGATGGTGTCGGTGGCCACGGCCATGATTCCGTTCCTCGAGCACGACGACGCCAACCGCGCGCTGATGGGCGCGAACATGCAGCGCCAGGCCGTTCCGCTGGTGCGCAGCGAGGCGCCGCTGGTGGGCACCGGCATGGAGTTGCGGGCCGCGATCGACGCCGGCGATGTGGTCGTCGCGGAGAAGAGCGGCGTCGTCGAGGAGGTCTCGGCCGACTACATCACCGTGATGGCCGACGACGGCACCCGGCGCAGCTACCAGCTGCGCAAGTTCGCCCGGTCCAATCACGGCACCTGTGCCAACCAGCGCCCGATCGTCGACGCCGGCCAGCGGGTGGAGTCCGGCCAGGTGATCGCCGACGGGCCGTGCACCGACCAGGGCGAGATGGCGCTGGGCAAGAACCTGCTCGTCGCGATCATGCCGTGGGAAGGCCACAACTACGAGGACGCGATCATCCTGTCCAATCGTCTCGTCGAGGAGGACGTCCTCACCTCGATCCACATCGAGGAGCACGAGATCGACGCCCGTGACACCAAGCTGGGCGCCGAGGAGATCACCCGCGACATCCCGAACGTCTCCGACGAGGTGCTGGCCGACCTCGACGAGCGCGGCATCGTGCGCATCGGCGCAGAGGTCCGCGACGGCGACATCCTGGTCGGCAAGGTGACCCCGAAGGGCGAGACGGAGCTGACTCCGGAGGAGCGGCTGCTGCGTGCGATCTTCGGCGAGAAGGCCCGCGAAGTCCGCGACACCTCGCTGAAGGTGCCGCACGGCGAGTCCGGAAAGGTGATCGGCGTGCGCATGTTCTCCCGCGAGGAGGACGACGAGCTGCCCGCCGGCGTCAACGAGCTGGTCCGCGTGTACGTCGCACAGAAGCGCAAGATCTCCGACGGCGACAAACTGGCCGGCCGCCACGGCAACAAGGGCGTGATCGGCAAAATCCTGCCCGTCGAGGACATGCCGTTCCTGCCGGACGGCACGCCGGTGGACATCATCCTCAACACCCACGGTGTGCCGCGACGCATGAACATCGGGCAGATCCTGGAGACCCACCTGGGGTGGTGTGCGCACAGTGGCTGGAAAGTCGAGGGCTCACCCGAGTGGGCGAACAAGCTGCCCGAGGAGCTGCTGGAAGCCGACCCGGGCACGATCGTCGCCACGCCGGTGTTCGACGGTGCCCGCGAGGAGGAGTTGCAGGGCCTGCTGAGCTCGGTGCAGCCGAACCGCGACGGCGACGTGCTCGTCAACGCCGACGGCAAGGCGGTGCTCTACGACGGCCGCTCCGGCGAGCCGTTCCCGTATCCGGTGACGGTCGGCTTCATGTACATCATGAAGCTGCACCACCTGGTCGACGACAAGATCCACGCCCGGTCCACTGGCCCGTACTCGATGATCACCCAGCAGCCGCTGGGCGGTAAGGCGCAGTTCGGCGGTCAGCGGTTCGGCGAGATGGAATGCTGGGCGATGCAGGCCTATGGCGCGGCGTACACGCTGCAGGAGCTGTTGACCATCAAGTCCGACGACACCGTCGGCCGGGTCAAGGTGTACGAGGCGATCGTCAAGGGGGAGAACATCCCCGAGCCGGGCATTCCGGAGTCGTTCAAGGTGCTGCTCAAAGAGCTGCAGTCGCTGTGCCTGAACGTCGAGGTGCTGTCTTCCGACGGCGCGGCGATCGAGCTGCGCGAGGGCGAGGACGAGGACTTGGAGCGCGCTGCTGCCAACCTCGGAATCAACTTGTCGCGCAACGAATCTGCCTCCGTAGAAGATCTGGCATAGCGGATCTTTCCTTTACAAATTTCTAATCCCGAAAGGGGAAAGGGAGTTACGTGTTAGACGTCAACTTCTTCGATGAGCTCCGGATCGGCCTGGCCACCGCCGACGACATTCGTCAGTGGTCCTACGGCGAGGTCAAGAAGCCGGAGACCATCAACTACCGCACGCTCAAGCCGGAGAAGGACGGCCTGTTCTGCGAGAAGATCTTCGGGCCGACTCGCGACTGGGAGTGCTACTGCGGCAAGTACAAGCGCGTCCGGTTCAAGGGCATCATCTGTGAGCGCTGCGGCGTCGAGGTGACCCGCGCCAAGGTGCGCCGTGAGCGGATGGGCCACATCGAGTTGGCCGCGCCCGTCACGCACATCTGGTACTTCAAGGGCGTCCCGTCGCGTCTGGGCTACCTGCTCGATCTGGCGCCCAAGGACCTCGAGAAGATCATCTACTTCGCGGCGTACGTGATCACCGCCGTCGACGACGAGATGCGCCACAACGAGCTGTCCACGCTCGAAGCCGAGATGGAGCGCGAGAAGAAGACCATCGAGGATCAGCGCGACGCAGACCTGGAGGCCCGCGCCCAAAAGCTCGAGGCCGACCTCAAGGAGCTCGAGGAGGAGGGCGCCAAGTCCGACGTGCGGCGCAAGGTGCGCGACGGCGGCGAGCGGGAGATGCGGCAGATCCGTGACCGCGCGCAGCGTGAGCTGGCCCGGCTGGAAGAGATCTGGACGACGTTCACCAAGCTGGCCCCCAAGCAGCTGATCGTCGACGAGGTGCTCTACCGCGAGCTCGTCGACCGCTACGGCGAGTACTTCACCGGCTCGATGGGCGCGGAAGCCATTCAGAAGTTGATCGAGAACTTCGACATCGACGCCGAGGCGGATTCGCTGCGCGAGGTCATCCGAAGTGGCAAGGGGCAGAAGAAGCTTCGTGCGTTGAAGCGCCTCAAGGTGGTCGCCGCGTTCCAGCAGTCGGGCAACTCGCCGATGGGCATGGTGCTCGACGCGGTGCCGGTGATTCCGCCGGAACTGCGCCCGATGGTCCAGCTGGACGGCGGCCGGTTTGCGACCTCCGACCTGAACGACCTGTATCGGCGCGTGATCAACCGCAACAACCGGTTGAAGCGACTCATCGATCTGGGCGCGCCCGAGATCATCGTCAACAACGAGAAGCGCATGCTTCAGGAGTCGGTGGACGCGCTGTTCGACAACGGTCGCCGCGGCCGTCCGGTCACCGGGCCGGGCAACCGTCCGCTGAAGTCGCTGTCGGATCTGCTCAAGGGCAAGCAGGGCCGGTTCCGTCAGAACCTGCTCGGCAAGCGCGTCGACTACTCGGGCCGCTCGGTGATCGTCGTCGGCCCGCAGCTCAAGCTGCACCAGTGCGGCCTGCCCAAGCTGATGGCACTCGAGCTGTTCAAGCCGTTCGTCATGAAGCGGCTGGTCGACCTCAACCACGCGCAGAACATCAAGAGCGCCAAGCGGATGGTCGAGCGGCAGCGTCCGCAGGTGTGGGACGTGCTCGAAGAGGTCATCAGCGAGCACCCGGTGCTGCTGAACCGTGCCCCGACGCTGCACCGCCTCGGCATTCAGGCGTTCGAGCCGATGCTGGTGGAAGGCAAGGCAATTCAGCTGCACCCACTGGTGTGCGAGGCCTTCAACGCCGACTTCGACGGCGACCAGATGGCCGTGCACCTGCCGCTGTCGGCGGAGGCGCAGGCCGAGGCTCGCATCCTGATGCTGTCGTCGAACAACATCCTGTCGCCGGCCTCCGGCAAGCCGTTGGCCATGCCGCGACTGGACATGGTCACGGGGCTGTACTACCTGACCACCGAGGTTCCGGGCGACAAGGGCGAATATCAGCCTGCGACAAAGGATTCGCCGGAGCAGGGCGTGTTCAGCTCGCCGGCCGAGGCGATCATGGCGATGGACCGCGGCGCGCTGTCCGTGCGCGCACCCATCAAGGTTCGTCTGAGCCAACTGCGCCCGCCGGCGGAGCTGGAGGCCCAGCTGTTCGGTGACGAAGGCTGGAAGCCGGGTGATGCGTGGACCATCCAGACCACGCTGGGCCGGGTGATGTTCAACGAGCTACTGCCGCATGGGTATCCGTTCGTCAACGAGCAGATGCACAAGAAGGTGCAGGCTCGGATCATCAACGACCTGGCGGAGCGGTACCCGATGATCGTTGTCGCGCAGACCGTCGACAAGCTCAAGGACGCCGGCTTCTACTGGGCCACCCGCTCGGGTGTCACCGTGTCGATGGCCGACGTGCTGGTGCCGCCGGAGAAGCAGGAGATCCTGGAGCGCTACGAGAAGGAAGCCGACCGGATCGAAAAGCAGTACCAGCGTGGCGCTTTGAACAAAGACGAGCGTCACGATGCACTGGTCAAGATCTGGCAGGACGCCACCGAAGAGGTGGGTGAGGCGCTGCGGTCGCACTACCCCGAGGACAACCCGATCATCACGATCGTCGAGTCCGGTGCGACCGGTAACTTCACCCAGACGCGGACGCTGGCCGGCATGAAGGGTCTGGTGACCAACCCGAAGGGCGAATACATCCCGCGTCCGATCAAGTCCTCGTTCCGCGAGGGCCTGACGGTGCTGGAGTACTTCATCAACACCCACGGTGCCCGAAAGGGCTTGGCCGACACCGCTCTTCGTACCGCCGACTCGGGTTACCTGACCCGTCGTCTGGTGGATGTGTCGCAGGACGTGATCGTGCGCGAGCACGACTGCGGCACCGAGCGTGGCATCACAGTGCGGCTCGCCGAGGTGCAGCCCGACGGCTCGCTGGTCAAGGATCAGTACGTCGAGACGTCGGCGTACGCACGGACGTTGGCCGAAGACGCCGTCGACGCCAATGGCAACGTGCTCGTCGAGAAGGGCCACGACCTCGGTGACCCAGCGATCGATCTGCTTCTGGCACATGGCATTTCGTCGGTGCGAGTGCGCTCGGTGCTGACGTGTGGGTCTGCCAACGGCGTCTGTGCGATGTGCTATGGCCGTTCCATGGCCACCGGCAAGCTCGTCGACATCGGCGAGGCGGTGGGCATCGTGGCCGCGCAGTCGATCGGCGAGCCCGGCACACAGCTGACCATGCGGACGTTCCACCAGGGTGGCGTCACCGGTGGCCAAGACATCACCGGTGGTCTGCCGCGCGTGCAGGAGCTGTTCGAGGCCCGCGTGCCGCGGGACAAGGCTCCCATCGCCGAGGTGTCGGGCCGGGTCCGCGTCGAGCAGGACGAGAAGTTCTACAAGATCACGATCGTTCCTGACGACGGCAGCGAGGAAGTCGTCTACGACAAGATCCCGGTGCGTAACCGCCGGCTCAAGGCCGTCGTCCACGAGGACGGCACCGAGGGTCTGCTGCGCGACGGCGACCACGTCGAGGTGGGCGATCAGCTGATGGAAGGCTCGGCCGACCCGCACGAGGTGCTGCGTGTGCAGGGCCCGCGCGAGGTGCAGCTGCACCTGACCCACGAGGTTCAGGAGGTGTACCGGGCGCAGGGCGTGTCGATCCACGACAAGCACATCGAGGTGATCGTGCGGCAGATGCTGCGGCGCGTGACGATCATCGACTCGGGTTCGACGGAGTTCCTGCCGGGGTCGTTGACGGAGCGTTCGGAGTTCGAGGCCGAGAACCGTCGGGTGGTGGCCGAGGGCGGCGAGCCGGCGGCCGGCCGTCCGGTGCTGATGGGCATCACCAAGGCCTCATTGGCTACCGACTCGTGGCTGTCGGCAGCGTCGTTCCAGGAGACCACTCGGGTGCTCACCGATGCGGCGATCAACTGCCGCAGCGACAAGCTGAATGGTCTGAAGGAGAACGTGATCATCGGCAAGCTGATCCCGGCCGGTACGGGCATCAACCGGTACCGCAACATCCAGGTGCAGCCCACCGAAGAGGCGCGGGCCGCTGCGTACACGATCCCCAGCTACGAGGATCAGTACTACAGCCCGGACTTCGGCCAGAGCACCGGCGCCGCGGTGCCGCTGGACGACTACGGGTACAGCGACTACCGCTAGTCCGCCTGAGAAGGGCCCCCGGTATCCCCCGGGGGCTCTTCTTTGTCTTTGCGCCGAGCGTGAGCTGGCTGCGAGATTTCCAGCGAAATGTCGCAGTGCGCTCACGTTCGGCGAATGGCTGGGTCGGCTTGAGCGCAGACGAGCTGTGGTTAGTGTCGGTGCCATGGCCAGTGAGGATCAGAATGATGGCGAGTGGGCTCGGTTGATGGCGGCCTCCTCGCTGGTGCGTGCGCTTGAGTCCGACGAGGAGATCGTTGATCTGGTCGCACTGGATGCTGGCGCGGCGCCAGCGTGGGTGCGGCGGCTGCCGGTGCCGACGGACTGGCACCTGGCCCAAATCGGTGATCGCGGAAGGGCATTGGCTCGAATAGCAGTCAGTGGGCAGCGCGCCGACGGTGGCTGGGATGCGAGCGAAACGGTCAGCGTGTTCGCGTTCACCGGTTGGCCCGGTTTCGGGGACGTGATGATCAATGCCGCGGGCACGCTACGCGACCTGCACGCCGTGGACATCAGCACGCGAGTGTTGCCGGTGCCGCCGAGGAGATGGACGGCCGCTGTGCGTAGCGGCGGCACATTCCACCTAGGCGGACGGGCGGTGTGGATGCAACACAGCAACTATGTGGCGGGGTCGGATCGGCCGCACGCTGGTCTGCTGATCATCCACAACGTCTTCGTGGACGTCGATCAGCGGTACCGCTTCGCCGAGGACGTCGACGCACTATCTGATGCGGTTTATCACGGGTTTCTCGGCAGCCTGGGTGATCAGTCGTCGCTGGCGACCACCAACGCCACCGAGTGAGCGCCGCGGTCGATCAGCACGAACTCGTGGAATCCGGTCAAACCCACCACGCTTCCCCAGTCGTGCTCGGCGGTGTCGCGCAGGTCGGCCAGCTGATAGATCGTGGCAGACTGCAGGCGCGGATACAGTTCGGTTTCCATCTGCGCGCGAACCGAATCGGGCAGTGCTGCGCTGTATTCGGCCCAGGTGCGCAACAGTGCCTCGGCGTCGGCGGCGCTCACCTGGTTGAAGGATTCGGGTGTGATTGCCTGTAGCCAGTACGGGCCGTGAAGGATTTCCATATCCTTGTCGCCTGTGCCCGCGTAGCTGTCGCGGTAGCGCACATGGTGCGTCAGCAGCTCCAACAGGCGGCGGTCGTCGACGTCACCGGGCGGCAAGGCAAACAGTTTGATGTCCACCCACTGGTAGGTGTTGTTGAGGAAGTTGATGAACACCGCGCCCTGAAATGGGAGCTGCTCCTCTGCCGGCACTTCAGCCGACAGCTGATTGCACACACCGTCATCCATTGAAACGCACACTCCCACCGCCAATCTTGGTGAACGTTTCCAAACGGCTGCTATCAATCATCGCTGGCGACCACTAACGCCGCGGTGCGTGCATTGCGGTCGATTGACACGAATTCGTAGAACCCCGAAACTCCCACCACGTCGCCCCAGTCGTATTCCGCGGTGGCACGCAGGTCGGCCAGCTGATAGATGCTGGTGGCCGCGCGCATGCGCGGATACAGTCCGGTCTCCATCTGCCGGCGGGTAATTTCCGGCAGTGGTGCGTTGTACTCGGCCCACGTCCGCAGCAGCGCCTCAGCGTCTGCGGTATCGACTCGCATGAACGATTCGGGTGTAATGGCTCTCAGCCAGTAGGGGCCGTGGATGATTTCCATGTCCTTGTCGCCGGTGCCGGCGTAGCTGTCGCGGTAGCGCGCGTGCCGCGTCAGCAACTCGAGCACCCGCCTGTCATCGACATCACCGCTCGGCAACGCAAATACCTTGACGTTCACCCACTGGCGGGTGCTGTTGACGAAGTTGATGAACACCTTCTCCGTAAAGACCAGCTGCTCCTCCACCGGCACTTCACCGACAACTGACTGACCACCCTTTTCAGCGTCATGGCCTGAAATCGTGCTGCCTTCGCTTTCCATGCGCTCCATCCCCTCAAGCTAGTCGCTGGTTAGGGTGCAGTTAATGCGTTGCCGCCGGGTCGAGGGGATGAGCGAAGACCACCCACGGCGCCGAGGATGACAGCCCCGATGACCGCGCGGTAATGCACTCAGCACCAAATTGGTTGCGCTGACACTGTGGTTGACCCAGAGGTACTAGCGCCGTGGCAGCACGAGTGTGACCCATCCCGGGGCCTCTTTCCGTTCCACCGAGCGTGAGCTGGCTGCGAGATTTCCAGCGAAATGTCGCAGTGCGCTCACGCTCGGCGAATGGCTGGTCGGCCGCGCGTGGCAGTCTCGAGGATTTCTCCACGTACCGTGGTGAGCATGCTTGTGCGAGCGCTCAGCATCATGGCCGCGGTCGCTGTGGTCGCCGGATGCTCGGCCGCCCCGCACGGCTCAGCCGAACCGGCGACCAGCTTCCCGGACGGCACCAGCGTGCATACGGTCAACGTCGGCGGCCTGGAACGCTCGTACCGAGTGCACAGGCCGGCGGGGCTGCCCGGCTCAGCGCCGTTGGTGGTGATGCTTCACGGCGGATTCGGCAGCGCCGAGCAAGCCGAAAGAGCTTACGGCTGGGACGAATTGGCCGACAGCGCGAAATTCGTGGTGGCGTATCCAGACGGCATAGCGCGGGCATGGAACGTCCACGGGTGCTGCGGCAAACCCAGCCGCGACGGCATCGACGACGTCGCCTTCGTCACCGCGATGGTGCGCGAAGTGAGCAGGGACGTCGGCATCGACGGCAACCGCATCTACGCGACCGGCATCAGCAACGGCGGCATGATGAGCTACACGCTCGCCTGCAACACCGACGTCTTCGCCGCGATCGGCCCTGATTCCGCCACCCAGCTCGACCCCTGCGACGAGCCCCACCCCACATCGGTGATGCACATCCACGGCACCGCCGACCGGTTGATCCGCTTCGAGGGCGGCCCAGGTGAAGGGGTGGCCCGCGTCAACGGGCCCCCGGTGCCGGAGGTCAACGCCTTCTGGCGGCGCGTCGACGGGTGCGGCGAGCCCGTCGTCACCACTGACGGGGCGGTCACCACTTCAAGCGCGGCCTGCCCCGACAACCGCGCCGTCACGCTGATCACGGTCGATGGCGGGCGCCATGAGTGGCCGCCGTTTGCGACGCAGCGGCTGTGGGAGTTCTTCGCCGGGCATCCGCGCGCGGCGTGATCACCACACGACTGTTACGCATCTTGTGCGGCCGTCGGAAAAATGTAACATTGCGGCATGCCCGACACGCATATCGTCACCAACCAGGTACCGCCGCTGGAGGACTACAACCCCGCCACGTCGCCCGTCCTCGTCGAGGCGCTGATCCGCGAGGGCGGGCAGTGGGGTCTCGACGAAGTCGCCGAGCTCGGCGCGCTCGCCGGCTCCGCACAGGCGCAGCGCTGGGGCGAGCTGGCCGACCGCAACCGCCCGATCCTGCACACCCATGACAGGTACGGGCACCGCATCGACGAGGTCGAGTACGACCCGGCCTACCACGAGTTGATGCGGGTCGCCATTGGGCACGGCCTGCACGCCGCCCCGTGGGCCGACGACCGGCCGGGTGCGCACGTCGTGCGCGCGGCCAAGACCTCTGTGTGGACGCCCGAACCGGGGCACATCTGCCCGATCTCGATGACGTATGCCGTGGTGCCGGCGCTGCGCTGCAACCCGGAGCTGGCCGCCGTCTACGAGCCACTGCTGACCAGTCGCGAATACGATCCCGAGCTCAAGGTGCCCACCACCAAGGCCGGAATCACGGCAGGCATGTCGATGACCGAGAAGCAGGGCGGCTCCGACGTCCGCGCCGGCACCACCCAGGCCGCCCGCAACGCCGACGGCAGCTACACCCTCACCGGGCACAAATGGTTCACCTCCGCGCCGATGTGCGACATCTTCCTCGTGCTGGCCCAGGCTCCCGGGGGCCTGAGCTGTTTCTTCCTGCCAAGGATTCTTCCCGACGGCACCCGCAACCGAATGTTGTTGCAGCGCCTCAAGAACAAGCTCGGTAATCACGCGAACGCCTCCAGCGAGGTCGAATACGACGGCGCCACAGCATGGTTGGTTGGCGAGGAGGGGTGCGGTGTCCCGACGATCATCGAGATGGTCAACCTCACCCGGCTCGACTGCACACTGGGCAGCGCCACCAGCATGCGCAACGGACTGGCCCGCGCCATCCACCACGCACAGCATCGAAAAGCGTTCGGCGCCTATCTGATTGACCAGCCGCTGATGCGCAACGTGCTTGCCGATCTGGCGGTCGAGGCGGAGGCGGCGACGATGATCGCGATGCGGATGGCCGGTGCCACCGACAACGCGGTGCGCGGCGACGAACGCGAGAAGCTGTTGCGCCGCATCGGGTTGGCCGCTGCCAAGTACTGGGTGTGCAAGCGCGCCACCCCGCATGCCGCCGAGGCGATGGAATGCTTGGGCGGCAATGGCTACGTCGAGGATTTCGGCATGGCGCGGCTGTACCGCGAAGCTCCGCTGATGGGCATCTGGGAGGGCTCCGGCAACGTCAGCGCACTGGACACGTTGCGCGCCATGGCAACTCGCCCGGAGTGTGTCGACGTGCTGTTCGACGAGCTGGCGAACACAACCGGCCACGACCGGCGCCTGGACGAGCACGTCGAGCAGCTCAAGCCGCAATTACAAGACCTCGACACGATCCAGTACCGCGCCCGCAAGGTGGCCGAGGACATCTGCCTGGCGCTGCAAGGCTCGCTGCTGGTGCGGCACGGCCATCCCGCGGTGGCCGAGGCTTTCCTGGCGACGCGGCTGGGCGGGGCTTGGGGTGGTGCGTTCGGAACCATGCCGACCGGTCTGGACGTTGCGCCGATCATCGAACGCGCGCTGGTCAAGGGATGACTCACGCGATTCGCCCCGTCGACTTCGACAACCTGAAAACGATGACCTACGAGGTCACCGACCGGGTCGCCCGAATCACGTTCAACCGCCCCGAAAAAGGCAACGCGATCGTCGCCGACACGCCGTTGGAACTGTCGGCATTGGTCGAGCGTGCCGATCTCGATCCGAACGTGCACGTGATCCTGGTGTCCGGCCGAGGCGAAGGGTTTTGCGCCGGTTTCGATTTGAGCGCGTACGCGGAGGGGTACTCGTCGGCCGGAGGGGGAAGTGCGTACAAGGGCACGGTGCTCGACGGCAAGACCCAGGCGATCAACCATCTGCCGAATCAGCCGTGGGATCCGATGATCGACTACCAGATGATGAGCCGCTTCGTCCGCGGCTTCTCGAGTCTGATGCATGCCGACAAGCCGACGGTCGTGAAGATCCACGGCTATTGCGTGGCCGGCGGCACCGACATCGCGCTGCATGCCGACCAGGTGATCGCCGCGGCCGACGCCAAGATCGGCTACCCGCCCACCCGCGTGTGGGGCGTGCCGGCGGCCGGCATGTGGGCGCACCGGCTCGGCGATCAACGCGCGAAACGCCTTCTGCTGACCGGTGATTGCATCACCGGCGCCCAAGCTGCCGAGTGGGGCCTGGCGGTCGAAGCTCCTGATCCGAAGGATCTCGACGAGCGCACCGAACGGCTGGTTCAGCGCATCGCCGCCGTCCCCGTCAACCAGCTGATCATGGTGAAGCTGGCGATGAACAGCGCGCTGTACAACCAGGGCGTGGCCAACAGCGCGATGATCTCCACCGTGTTCGACGGCATCGCACGCCACACCCCTCAGGGTCACGCGTTCGTCGCCGACGCACGAGAGCACGGGTTCCGCGAGGCGGTGCGCCACCGCGACGAGCCGTTCGGCGACTACGGCCGGAGGGCATCGCAAGTCTGATATGGCAGAGACGCTCAACCGGATGACCGCACGCTCGGTGGTACTGAGCGTACTGCTGGGAGCGCATCCGGCGTGGGCTACCGCTGCCGAATTGCTCACGCTGACATCAGATTTCGGGTTGAAGGAATCGACGGTGCGGGTCGCGCTGACCAGGCTGGTCGCGACGGGCGATTTGGTCCGCTCCGCCGACGGCTATCGCTTGTCGGACCGATTGCTTGCCCGCCAGCGGCGGCAGGACGAGGCGATGCGGCCCCATGTCAAACCCTGGGACGGTACCTGGACCACGCTGGTGATCACGAGCATCGGCACCGATCCCCGGACCCGCGCATCGCTGCGAACATCGTTGCAGCAGAACCGGTTTGGCGAGCTTCGCGAAGGGGTGTGGCTGCGGCCCGACAACCTCGACATCACGCTTCCCAGTGACATCACCAGCAGAGTGCGGGTGCTGCATTCGCGCGACGACGACCCGGTCGACCTGGCACGCCAGCTGTGGGACCTGCCGCGGTGGGCGCAGACCGCGACCCAGCTGCTCGACGACATGGCCGCGGCGACGGACACACCCGGCCGGTTCGTCGCCGCCGCCGGCATGGTGCGCCACCTGCTCACCGACCCGGTCCTACCGGAGCAACTGCTGCCGCTGGACTGGCCCGCGAACTCGTTGCGGGACAGCTACTTCCGCTTTGCCGACGAGCTGGCGGCCCGTCGTCACCGGACCCAACACTTTATGGAGGCATCGTCATGACCGACGAAGTTCACGTGGAACGACAGGGGCCGGTGACGACGGTGATCATCAACCGGCCCGCTGCGCGCAACGCCGTCAACGGCCCGACGGCCGCGCAGCTGGTGGCCGCGTTCGAAGAGTTCGATGCCGACGACGGCGCATCGGTGGCTGTGCTGTGGGGCGACAACGGAACATTCTGTGCGGGTGCCGATCTCAAGGCGTTCGGCACACCGGAGGCCAACGCCACCCACCGCACGGGGCCGGGACCGATGGGCCCCACGCGAATGGTCTTGTCCAAGCCGGTGATTGCGGCCGTCAGCGGGTACGCGGTCGCAGGTGGGCTGGAGCTGGCGCTGTGGTGTGACCTGCGGGTCGCGGAGGAGGACGCCGTGTTCGGGGTCTTCTGCCGCCGCTGGGGCGTGCCGTTGATCGACGGCGGCACGATTCGGCTGCCGCGGCTGATCGGCCATAGCCGGGCCATGGACATGATCCTCACCGGCCGGCCGGTGGACGCCGCGGAGGCCTATCAGATTGGGCTGGCCAATCGCGTGGTGCCGAGAGGGCAAGCACGCCAAGCCGCCGAGCAGTTGGCTGCTGAGCTCGCCACGTTGCCGCAGCAGTGCATGCGCTCGGACCGGCTGTCGCTGCTCAACCAGTGGGGCCTGTCGGAGAAGGAGGCGCTGGACTTCGAGTTCGGCAGCTTGTCGCGAGTGGCGGCCGAAGCGCTCGAAGGCGCGGGGCGGTTCGCCGCCGGTGCGGGCCGCCACGGCGCACCGGCGTAGCGCTCAGCCGGCGCGACCGTGCGCTGAATGCCACCCGACGCGGCGTGTCACTGGCGCGACACGCACGCTCGGCGCAAGGGGATCAGGGGACCTTGTCGATCCGGTTGGTCATCCCGAGTTCGCGGCCGCGGTCGAGGATGTAGGGGTCGCCGTTGTGGAACATCACGGTCTGATCGGAGCCGTAGACGGTGATGTCGTCGGTAATGGTGTCGGCGATCACGACATTGCCGGAGCCTTGCATGGTGACCGCGTAGCAGACGCCCGACGCGGTGATCGTGTTCCACGATCCGTTGACGAACAGCGTGCCGTTGTTGCAGTCGATGGTCGTCTGGATGCTGACGCCGGTGATGTGCGTGTCGCCTTCGCCGCGAGCATGTGCCGTTGGCATTGCGGCCACCGAGAACGTCAAGCACACCGCGGCGGTGCAACATGCAACGGTTCGCGTCATCGTCGCCCCCTTTGCGCACGTCCCGACCGGCAAAGCGTACCCACGTAGCCGCCCGCTGCGATAGAAGTTGGCGCGGCGTCGCCTGGCTGGTCCAGTCGCGTGAACGACTAGAGTTTCCTGCCGTGGCAGCTGAACCGGAGGCGCGGCCGGCGGGCCGGGCCCGAGGGGCGGGCCGGACGCCGCAGAAATCCGGGGGCCGGTCGACCAAGCTGAGCCGCGACGTGATCGTCAACGCCGCACTGACCTTCCTCGACCGTGAAGGCTGGGATGCGCTGACCATCAATGCACTGGCCGCCCAGCTGGGCACCAAGGGTCCGTCGTTATACAACCACGTCGCCAGCCTCGACGACCTGCGCCGATCGGTGCGCAAGCGCGTCGTCGGCGACATCATTGAGATGCTCGGGACGGTCGGGCAGGGTAGAACCCGCGACGACGCCGTGCTCGTGATGGCCGGCGCCTACCGCAGCTACGCGCACCATCACCCGGGCCGGTACTCGGCGTTCACGCGGATGCCGCTGGACGGCGGCGACGACCCGGAGTTCACCGCAGTGGCACGCGCCGCGGCCGAACCCGTCATCGCAGTGCTGGCGTCCTACGGGCTCGACGGCGACGAGGCGTTCCATGCGGCACTCGAGTTCTGGGCGGCGCTGCACGGATTCGTGCTGCTGGAGATGACCGGCGTGATGGCCGACGTCGACGTCGACGCGGTGTTCTCCGACATGGTGTTGCGGCTCGCGACTGGGATGGAGAAGCGGTAGGCGACGCACGCAGACGCCCGGTGACCTGCGCTTAGGGGCGGCCGACGAGTTTGTTTCGACTGTGCCGGCCCTGGTATCGTAGTCGTCCGTGCCTGGCAGATAAGGCGCCTGCGGTATCGCATGCCCGCACGCCGGGCCAATTCGCATGTCCCCGATGACAGGTCGAGACCGCGGCGGACGCATGCGACACGCCCGGCCTCGGGGTGACCGAGCCAGGCGAAACCGCAGTACAGACGTAAAGACGCAACAGAGAAAGCCGGTAGATGCCAACCATCCAGCAGCTGGTCCGCAAAGGGCGCCAGGACAAGATCGCCAAGGTGAAGACCGCGGCGCTCAAGGGCAGCCCGCAGCGCCGCGGCGTGTGCACCCGCGTGTACACCACCACGCCGAAGAAGCCGAACTCGGCACTTCGCAAGGTCGCGCGCGTGAAGCTGACCAGCCAGGTCGAGGTCACCGCCTACATCCCCGGCGAGGGCCACAACTTGCAGGAGCACTCGATGGTGCTGGTGCGTGGCGGTCGTGTGAAGGACCTCCCTGGCGTGCGCTACAAGATCATCCGCGGCTCGCTGGACACCCAGGGTGTGAAGAACCGCAAGCAAGCGCGCAGCCGTTACGGGGCCAAGAAGGAGAAGAGCTGATGCCGCGCAAGGGGCCCGCGCCCAAGCGTCCGCTGGTCAACGATCCGGTCTACGGGTCGCAGCTGGTCACCCAACTGGTGAACAAAGTCTTGATGCGCGGGAAGAAATCGCTGGCCGAACGCATTGTTTATGGTGCGCTCGAGCAGGCTCGCGAAAAGACCGGTACCGATCCGGTGGTCACGCTCAAGCGCGCTCTCGACAACGTCAAGCCCGCGCTGGAGGTCCGCAGCCGCCGCGTCGGTGGTGCGACCTACCAGGTTCCCGTCGAGGTGCGTCCCGACCGCTCCACCACGCTCGCTCTGCGCTGGCTGGTGGGGTACTCGCGGCAGCGTCGGGAGAAGACGATGGTCGAACGGCTGGCCAACGAGATTCTCGACGCCAGCAACGGGCTGGGTGCCTCTGTGAAGAGGCGCGAAGACACCCACAAGATGGCTGAAGCGAACCGGGCCTTCGCGCACTACCGCTGGTGATGTTCGCCAGGCCCTCGGCCCGTAGCGAGCGCACCGCCAACCAAGCCAACAACGCAACCGAAAGAGTGAGACTTCTGTGGCACAGAAAGATGTGCTGACCGACCTGAGCAAGGTACGCAACTTCGGCATCATGGCGCACATCGATGCCGGTAAGACCACGACGACCGAGCGCATCCTCTACTACACCGGCATCAACTACAAGATCGGTGAGGTGCACGACGGCGCCGCCACCATGGACTGGATGGAGCAGGAGCAGGAGCGAGGGATCACGATCACCTCGGCTGCCACCACCACATTCTGGAAAGAAAACCAGCTCAACATCATCGACACCCCCGGGCACGTCGACTTCACCGTCGAGGTGGAGCGCAACCTGCGCGTGCTCGACGGCGCCGTCGCGGTGTTCGACGGCAAGGAAGGCGTGGAGCCGCAGTCCGAGCAGGTGTGGCGCCAGGCCGACAAGTACGACGTGCCCCGGATCTGCTTCGTCAACAAGATGGACAAGATCGGCGCCGATTTCTACTTCTCCGTGCGCACCATGGAGGAGCGCCTCGGCGCCAATGCGGTGCCGATCCAGTTGCCGATCGGCTCGGAAAGCGAGTTCGAGGGCGTCGTCGACCTGGTCGAGATGAACGCCAAGGTGTGGAGCGCCGAGACCAAGCTCGGCGAGAAGTACGACGTCGTCGACATCCCGGCCGGCCTCGCGGAAAAGGCTGAGGAGTACCGCACCAAGCTGCTGGAGATCGTTGCAGAGTCCGATGAAGAGCTGCTGGAGAAGTACCTCGGCGGCGAGGAATTGACCGTCGCCGAGATCAAGGGTGCGATCCGCAAGCTGACCATCAACTCGGAGATCTATCCGGTGTTGTGTGGCAGCGCGTTCAAGAACAAGGGCGTGCAGCCGATGCTCGACGCGGTCGTCGACTACTTGCCGTCGCCGCTGGACGTGCCGCCGGCGATCGGGCACCGCCCCGGCAAGGAAGACGAAGAGGTCGTCCGCACCGCGAGCGTCGACGAGCCGTTCGCCGCGCTGGCATTCAAGATCGCCACGCATCCGTTCTTCGGCAAGCTGACCTACATCCGCGTGTACTCGGGCACGGTCGACTCGGGTTCGCAGGTGATCAATGCGACCAAGGGCAAGAAAGAGCGGCTGGGCAAGCTGTTTCAGATGCACTCCAACAAGGAGAACCCGGTCGAAAGGGCAAGCGCCGGCCACATTTACGCGGTGATCGGGCTGAAGGACACCACCACCGGTGACACGCTTTCTGACCCGAATGACCAGGTGGTGCTCGAGTCGATGACGTTCCCCGATCCGGTGATCGAGGTGGCCATCGAACCCAAGACCAAGAGCGACCAGGAGAAGCTGTCGGCCTCGATCCAGAAGCTGGCCGAGGAGGATCCGACCTTCAAGGTGCACCTGGATCAGGAGACCGGTCAGACCGTGATCGGCGGCATGGGCGAGTTGCACCTCGACATCCTGGTGGACCGTATGCGCCGCGAGTTCAAGGTCGAGGCCAACGTCGGCAAGCCCCAGGTGGCGTACAAGGAGACCATCCGCCGCAAGGTGGAGAACGTCGAGTACACGCACAAGAAGCAGACGGGTGGCTCCGGCCAGTTCGCGAAGGTGATCATCAGCGTCGAGCCGTTCGTCGGCGAGGACGGTGCCACCTACGAGTTCGAGAACAAGGTCACCGGTGGCCGGATCCCGCGGGAGTACATCCCGTCGGTGGACGCCGGCGCGCAGGACGCGATGCAGTACGGCGTGCTGGCCGGCTATCCGCTGGTGAATCTGAAGGTCACGTTGCTCGACGGTGCCTTCCACGAGGTCGACTCGTCGGAAATGGCGTTCAAGATCGCCGGGTCGCAGGCGCTGAAGAAAGCTGCGCAACAAGCGAATCCGGTGATCCTCGAGCCGATCATGGCCGTCGAGGTCACCACGCCCGAGGACTACATGGGCGACGTGATCGGCGACCTGAACTCCCGCCGTGGTCAGATCCAGGCCATGGAGGAGCGCGGCGGCGCTCGCGTCGTCAAGGCACATGTGCCGCTGTCGGAGATGTTCGGCTACGTCGGCGACCTTCGGTCGAAGACCCAGGGCCGGGCGAACTACTCCATGGTGTTCGACAGCTACGCCGAAGTGCCGGCGCAGGTGTCGAAGGAAATCATCGCGAAGGCGACGGGCCAGTGAGCATCGAGGCCGCTTGCGGCCGAGGAGCGGAGCTGGCCCGGAGTCGAGGAAAAAATAGCGCGAAGGCGACGGGTCAGTGAGCATCGAGGCCGCTTGCGGCCGAGGAGCGGAGCTGGCCCGGAGTCGAGCAATAGATATCGCGAAGGCGACGGGTCAGTAACCCGGTCGTCGGGCGCCGAACAACAACTGCAAAGATCAACCCTGCTTCATTAGCAAGCACCAACAGAAGTCCAGGAGGACAACACAGTGGCGAAGGCGAAGTTCGAGCGGACGAAGCCGCACGTCAACATCGGGACCATTGGTCACGTTGACCACGGCAAGACCACGCTGACCGCAGCAATCACCAAGGTTCTGCACGACAAGTATCCCGATTTGAACGAGTCGCGCGCATTCGACCAGATCGACAATGCGCCTGAGGAGCGTCAGCGCGGCATCACGATCAACATCTCCCACGTGGAGTACCAGACCGAAAAGCGTCACTATGCGCACGTCGACGCTCCGGGCCACGCCGACTACATCAAGAACATGATCACCGGCGCCGCCCAGATGGACGGCGCGATCCTGGTGGTCGCCGCCACCGACGGCCCGATGCCGCAGACCCGCGAGCATGTGCTGCTCGCCCGCCAGGTGGGTGTCCCTTACATCCTCGTGGCGCTGAACAAGGCCGACGCGGTCGACGACGAGGAGCTGCTGGAGCTCGTCGAGATGGAGGTCCGCGAGCTGCTGGCCGCCCAAGAGTTCGACGAGGAGGCTCCGGTCGTGCGCGTCTCGGCGCTCAAGGCGCTCGAGGGCGACGAGAAGTGGGTGAAGAGCGTCGAGGAGCTCATGGAGGCCGTCGACGAGTCGATCCCGGACCCGGTCCGCGAGACCGACAAGCCGTTCCTGATGCCCGTCGAGGACGTCTTCACGATCACCGGCCGCGGCACCGTGGTCACCGGTCGTGTGGAGCGCGGCGTGATCAACGTGAACGAGGAAGTCGAGATCGTCGGCATCCGTCCGAACACCACCAAGACCACGGTCACCGGTGTGGAGATGTTCCGCAAGCTGCTCGACCAGGGCCAGGCCGGCGACAACGTCGGTCTGCTGCTGCGTGGCGTGAAGCGTGAGGACGTCGAGCGCGGCCAGGTTGTCGTGAAGCCCGGCACCACCACCCCGCACACCGAGTTCGAGGGCCAGGTGTACATCTTGTCCAAGGACGAGGGTGGCCGGCACACGCCGTTCTTCAACAACTACCGCCCGCAGTTCTACTTCCGCACCACCGACGTGACCGGTGTGGTGACGCTGCCCGAGGGCACCGAGATGGTGATGCCGGGCGACAACACCAACATTCACGTCAAGCTGATCCAGCCCGTCGCGATGGACGAGGGCCTGCGCTTCGCGATCCGCGAGGGCGGCCGCACCGTCGGCGCCGGCCGGGTCACTAAGATCATCAAGTAGTACAAGCATCACGCCAAACGGCGCTCATCCGAACGGGTGGGCGCCGTTTGGCTTTGCTCACGTCACCGATACCCCACGCGGCCTCCACCGTGAATTCCATTGGCGGGCAGGCTAATTCGCACCGAACGCCAGCCACCGACCGGTGGCGCCGTCTAATGACTCCCACGGTTGGCAGACACTCGGGTCGTCCATGCGCCAGCTTTCGGGCTGACCCGTCAACAATCACCGCGAAATGTCCGTCCTACAGCTAATCTGACACGCAAGGGGGGCGGTGAGGAGCACGCCCGATGTTTGCGCGGTACCTGAAGTCCCAAGTAATCGTCCTGCTGTGCGGCGGCCTGGTCGGGCCGATCTTCCTGGCGGTGTACTTCGCCACCGGCCAATCAAGCCTTCTCCGGTGGATGTTCTTCGTGGGTCTATTGATCACGGCCGCGGACGTGTTGATCGCATTGGCAATGGCCAACTTCAGCGCGAAATCCGCTGCCAAGACAGCAGCTTTGGAACAGACCGGTGTGCTCGCGTTGGCTCACATCACCGGTATCGGCGAAACCGGTACCCGCATCAACGATCAACCGCTGGTGAAGCTCGACCTGCACATCGAAGGGCCTGGCATCGCTGCGTTCGACGCGCACGATCGCGTCATCGCGTCCGTGACACGGTTGGGCAACTTCAATGCCCGCAAACTCGTCGTACTCGTCGACCCCGCCACCAATGAATTCCAAATCGATTGGGAGCGAAGCGCTTTGGTCAATGGTCTAGTGCCGGCTCAGTTCACCGTCGCCGAAGACAACAAGACGTACGATCTGTCCGGGCAAGCCGGTCCGCTGATAGAGATTCTGCGATTGCTCAAGACCAATGGCATACCGTTGAACCGCATGGTCGACATCCGGTCGAACCCTGTTCTGCGGCAGCAAATTCAGGCGATCGTGCGGCGCGCGGTAGCCCAGCAGGCACCACCCGCGCCCGCCGCCTCCACCGTCGCAACGCCTTCGGTCGCACCGCCGCCGGTGGCGTCGCCGAGTTTCGCGCCGCCGCAGGCGTCGATCTCGCAGCGGCTACAGGAACTCGAGACGCTGCGTGCCACCGGTGCAGTGACAGAAGAAGAGTACAAATCCAAGCGGTCTCAGATCATCTCCGAGATCTGACAGTTCGCCGAGCGATGCAGCCGGGACTCGCAATTGGCAGCAACTTAGGCGTACCTTCCGGACACACCGTGGAAAACTCGCCGCGATCGCGGTGATCGCCGTCAAACCCCGCTAGAACACGTTCCAGTTTCGCTGCTAGCCTGACCGAATGGCTGGATCACTCGAGGGACGGGTCGCGTTCGTCACCGGTGCCGCGCGGGGTCAGGGTCGCGCGCACGCGATACGGCTGGCTCACGAGGGCGCGGACATCATCGCCATCGACATCTGCGGGCCGGTGTCACCGTCGATCACCTATCCGCTCGCGACCCCCGAAGACCTCGACGAGACGGTACAGGGCGTCGAGGCGGCGGGCCGCAAAATCCTCGCTCGGCATGTCGACATCCGCGACGCCGCCGCCCTGCGGCAGGTGGTCGCCGACGGCGTCGAGCAGTTCGCCCGGCTCGACATCCTCGTCGCCAACGCGGGCGTGCTCAGTTGGGGCCGGTTGTGGGAGCTGACCGAAGAGCAGTGGGACACAGTCATCGACGTGAACCTGTCGGGCACCTGGCGCACTCTGCGCGCCGCGGTTCCGGCCATGATCGAGGCCGGCAACGGCGGCTCGATCATCATCGTCAGCTCGTCGGCGGGGCTGAAGGCCACGCCGGGCAATGGTCATTATGCGGCGTCCAAGCATGGTCTGGTGGCGCTGACGAACTCGCTGGCGCTGGAAGTCGGTGAGTTCGGCATCCGGGTGAACTCCATTCACCCGTATTCGATCGACACCCCGATGATCGAGCGCGAGGCGATGATGGAGCTCTTCAAAAATCACCCGAGCTTCCTGCACAGCTTCGCACCGATGCCGCTGAACCCCAAAGATGTTGGCGGCAAGCGGCATCGCAATGAATTCATGACGCCAGAAGAGGTTTCCGACGTCGTCGCGTGGCTGGCCGGCGACGGCTCAGCGACGCTATCGGGTGTCCAGATTCCCGTCGACCGCGGCGTGCTGAAGTACTGACCCGTCGGCGTCGGCTACCGGCGAGTAGGGCAGGGGAGAGCTACTCCCGCGCCGGGTGATCGTGTATGAACCGTTACGTGAGCAAACGGATAGTCATCGTCGGTGGTGGATTGGCGGCCGCGCGTACCGCCGAACAGCTGCGGCGGTGTGACTTCGACGGGCCCATCACGATCGTCAGCGACGAGGTCCACCTGCCCTATGACCGTCCGCCGCTGTCCAAGCAGGTGCTGCGCAGCGAGATGGACGACACGGCCCTCAAGCCGCGAGAGTTCTACGACGAGAACGACATCACGCTGCTGCTCGGATCGGCGGCGCGCAGGTTGGACACGGCAAATCAGACGGTGACGCTGGAGGACGGGTCGCAGCTGGAGTACGACGAAGCGGTGATCGCGACTGGCCTTGTGCCGCGGCGGATTCCGTCTTTTCCGGACTTGGCGGGCATCCATGTCCTGCGGTCGTTCGACGAAAGCATGGCGCTGCGGGCAGAGGCCGCGGCAGCCAAGCGCGCGGTGGTAGTGGGTGCCGGGTTCATCGGCTGTGAGGTGGCGGCGAGCCTGCGTGGACTCGGCATCGACGTCGTGATGGTGGAACCGCAACCTGAGCCGCTGGCGTCGGTGCTGGGCGAGCAGATCGGGGCGCTGGTGTCGCGGCTGCACCGTGCCGAGGGTGTCGACGTGCGCACGGGTCTGGGCGTCGAGTCCGTCTCCGGGGGCGACCGGGTCGACAAGGTCGTGCTGACCGACGGGTCCGAGCTGCAGACCGACCTCGTCGTCGTCGGAATCGGCTCGCGGCCGGCCACCGACTGGCTCGAAGGCAGCGGCGTGAAGGTGGACAACGGGGTGGTGTGTGACCACGTCGGTCGCACCAGCGCACCGCATGTGTGGGCGCTCGGCGACGTCGCCTCCTGGCAGGATGCCACCCGACACCAAGCGCGCGTGGAGCACTGGAGCAACGTCACCGAGCAGGCCCGGGTGCTGGTGCCCTCACTGCTCGGCCAGGAGGTTCCGTCGAATATCGTTGTGGTGCCGTACTTTTGGAGCGACCAGTATGACGTCAAGATCCAGTGCCTCGGCGAGCCGGAGGCCGACGACGTCGTGCATCTGGTCCGCGACGACGGCCGCAAGTTCCTGGCGTACTACGAGCGCGACGGCGTGGTGGCCGGCGTGGTCGGCGGCGGTATGCCGGGCGCGGTGATGAAGACGCGGGCCAAGATCGCCGCCGGCGCGCCGATCTCCGAAGTGCTGGACTGAGCGCGCGCCTCTTGCCCCTTTGCCGCGAGTGTGCGTGTCTGCGCACCGACACGCCGGCACGAGCGTACGCCGGCGCACGCTCGCGCCCGTGCCGGCCCGTGCCAGCGCCCGCTAGTGACTCCTAAAACTGCCCGAGGTAGAACCGGCCGCCCTGGTCGTCGCGGCATTCGGCCATGAGGCCATAGGGCTGCCTCGTCGGCTCCTGAAGCACGGTCCCGCCGGCTTCGCGCACCCGCACCACCGCCTCGGCGATGTCGGCCACCGTCCACATCGGCACGGTGGTGGCTGCGGCGCTGCCTCCCGCGACGCCGGCCATCGGGTGCGTGCCGGTGATCTGCCAGCCGTCGTCGATGCGGCCCGGCTCGAAGCTCCATCCCAGCACCCGCCCGTAGAACTCGCGGAACGCCGCTGAGTCCTCGACTTCGTAAGTGACATAAGACAATTCGCCAGGCCCGGCACCGTTGAGCTGTGGCCGAGGAGGCTGGCCGACGGGTTGATAGACCGCGAACCTGGTGCCGCTGGGATCGGTGGCGTCGAGCACGGTGCCGAAGTCGAACGTCTGCTGTTCGCCGAGCTGACCGCCCGCATCGCGGATCGCCTGCGCGGCGGCCTGCAGGTCGTCGACCGCGTAGCAGCAGAACAACGTCGGTGCGGAGTCGACCGGAAAAATCCCGACCGGCTGCTCGGTGCTGGTCACCATGTGCCTGGCGGCGTCGTAGGTCCACCCCAGCACGTGGCCGTAGAACGCCGCGGCCCGGTCGGCGTCCGGTGTCCACACCGAGACGTAGCCGAGGTCGCCGTGCCGAATCGTCTCGACAGGTGCGGCCAACGGGCTGGTGAGCATCCAGCGATGCCCGAATGGATCGATGATGGTGGCGTTGCGGCCACCATGGCCCTCGTAGATATCGCGCTGCACCTGCGCTCCGTGCGCGCGGGCCCGGGCCAACGCGGCATCGATGTCTGCGACGTGCAGCATCAGGCTCACCGAAACAGCTTGCGGCGCAGGTGCTTTGAGGCCAAGCTCGGGATATTCGTCGGCGAGGTAGAGCACGCCGCCGCCCAAGGCCAGCTCGGCGTGACCGATGCGCCCGTCCTCCATCACGATCGGCTCGCCGACCACGACGGCGCCCAGCGCGTCGGTGTACCAAGCGATGGCAGCGCGCGCGTCGGCCACAGCGAGATACGGCAGGGCGGCCGGACGCGGCGGCGGCGCATACGTGTCAGCGGGTTCGGTCAGTTCGGCGATGGCCTGTGCAGTGCCGCTCATCTCAACTCCTTCTGTGCCGGCGGGTAGGGACAGTGCGGATTCGAGCCGGGCCCGCAGCCGGGCAGCGAACTCGGGATCGGGGTGCACCGGAAGGTCGTTGGCGCGCAGCACGTAAAGCGGATCCGTCATCGCGCACCTCCTTCCTCGTAGTGATTGCGAAAAGCCCGGCGTGCCCGCACGAGCAACGCCTCGGTGGCATGCACGCTGCGGCCGATCAGTTGCGCGCACTCGGGCACCGAGCAGTCGTCCATGTAGCGCAGTACCAGCACCGTGCGCTGCGGCTCGGGCAATCGTCGCAGCGTGGCCTCGGCGACCAAGCGGTCCAGCTGCGCGTCCCACGTGTCGGTAGGGTCCGTGGCCTCCGGAACATCGGCGACAGAGATGGCATGACGGTCGGGCCCACGCCGAAAATGGTCTGCCAGTTTGTGTCTCGCGACGCCGATCAGCCACCGCACGCTGATGTCGGGCGGTTCGGCCTTGCGTGCGCTGTCCATCGCCGCGAGGAAGGTCTCCGACGTGAGATCCTCCGCGGTGCGCCGATCGCCGCAGCGGCGCACGAAGTAGCCGTAGACCGCGGGCAGCGCCTGGTCGTAGAGCGCGAGCAGCGCACGCGGAGCGTCGGGCGGGCGGGGTTCGGCGCTCACATCCTTATCGTCGCCGCCGGCCGCCGAACTCCGACGCCTCATGGCCGACTTTTTCTGCGTGAGCGTGCGTTGTTGTACGGCTTGTCGCGGCGTGTCGCCGTACAGACACGCCCGCTCGCGAGGGGAGGGGGAGCTCGCCGCCCGGGCGGATCACGTCGAACGCGTCGCCCAGGGCGTCGGTCAGCGAGACCGATTCGTCGGCAAGCCAATGCTCGTAGGCCGCAAGCGACACCGCCAGCAACGCCCACGCGACGGTCTGCGGTGCGAGGTCGTCGGGCTTGGTGCCGGCCCGCGCGGCGACGAACTCCGCGATGACTTCCCGCCAGCCCGCGTACATGGTCATCGAGTACGCCTGTAGCTCCGTGGTTCGCAGGATCACCTGCATGCGCAATCGGTGCCGCGCGGTCTCGGATTCGTCAAAGGTGTTGAACGCCAACAGTGCATCGCGCAGCGCTTGCTCGACGGGCACACCGGGATCGACGGCAGCCAGCAGTTCGCGCAAGTGCTGCAGATGTGCGTCGAAGTCGCCCCACGGAATCGCGTTCTTCGACGGGTAGTACCGAAACAGTGTCCGGCGGGCGATCCCGGCCGCCTCGGCGACGTCGTCGACGCTGACTTCGGCAAACCCGCGGCGGGCGAACAGGTCGATGGCCACATCGGTGATGTGGTGGCGTGTGGTCGACCTGCGCCGGCCCACTCTGGATTGCACCAGACCTGCCCTTCCATTACGGCACTCGATGCCATATTCTGTCGACTCAACCGCAGTCTGTCGATACCCCAGCAGCAGGAAGGCAGCCCGATGGAACCCAACGCTCAGGTGCACACCGAAGAGGACTTGGTCACCGAGACGCTCGTCGAAGAGGTCTCCATCGACGGCATGTGCGGCGTCTACTAGGCATGTTCGACCCCGCCCGACGCTGGCGGCTGCACCCTCAGGTCGCGGTGCGGCCCGAGCCGTTCGGTGCGCTGCTCTATCACTTCGGCACACGCAAGCTGTCGTTTCTCAAGGACCGGACGATCCTGACGATCGTGCAGTCGCTCGGCGATCACCCGGATGCTCGCTCCGCGTGCCGCGCGGCCGGAGTCCAGGACGGCGCCGAGCGGCCATACCTTCGCGCGTTGGAAACCCTGGCGGCCTCCGACATGCTGATCGGCCAGGAGGCGTGATGACGGCCGTGCCTCGTCTGGTCGAGCAGTTCGAACGCGGCCTCGACGCACCGATTTGCCTGACGTGGGAGTTGACCTACGCGTGCAACCTCGCCTGCGTGCACTGCTTGTCGTCGTCGGGCCGGCGCGATCCCCGCGAGCTGACCACGCGCCAATGCATGGACGTGATCGACGAGCTCGAGCGCATGCAGGTCTTCTACGTCAACATCGGCGGTGGCGAACCGACTGTGCGCCAAGACTTTTGGGAGCTCGTCGACTATGCCACCGCGCATCACGTCGGTGTGAAGTTCTCCACCAACGGCGTGCGGATCACCCGGGCGCGAGCCGAGCAACTCGCCGCCAGCGATTACGTCGACGTCCAGATTTCGCTCGACGGCGCCACCGCTGAGGTCAACGACGCGGTGCGCGGCCCCGGCTCGTATGACATGGCACTGCGGGCGCTCGATCATCTGCAGGCGGCGGGGTTCGAAGACGCCAAGATCTCGGTGGTGGTCACCCGCCACAACATCGGCCAGCTCGACGAATTCGCTGCGCTGGCAAGCCGTTACGGCGCGACGCTGCGCATCACCAGACTTCGTCCCTCCGGGCGCGGCGCCGACGTGTGGGATGAGCTGCATCCGACCGCAGAGCAGCAGGTGCAGCTCTACCACTGGCTGGTGGACCACGGTGAGCGTGTGCTCACCGGCGACTCGTTCTTCCACCTGTCGCCGCTGGGTGCGCCCGGAGCGCTGGCCGGCCTGAACCTGTGCGGCGCCGGTCGGGTGGTGTGCCTGATCGACCCCGTCGGCGACGTGTACGCCTGCCCGTTCGCTATCCACGACCGCTTCCTGGCCGGAAACGTCTTGCGCGACGGCGGATTCGACCATGTGTGGAAGAACGCGCCGCTGTTCCGGGAGCTGCGTGAGCCGCAATCAGCCGGAGCGTGCAACAGCTGCGGGCACTACGACAGCTGCCGCGGCGGTTGCATGGCCGCGAAGTTCTTCACCGGCCTGCCGATGGACGGCCCGGACCCCGAATGTGTTCAAGGCTATGGAGCGCCCGCGCTGGCACAGCCTCGACATGTGCCCCGGCCCAGCGGCGACCATTCGCGGCGTGGCCCTGTCCCGCTGACCCTGGTGCCCCGCCCGCCGGCGCGCCTGTGCAACGAAAGCCCGGTGTAGCGATGGCTCAGTGGTTCGAAACGGTGGCGTTCGCGCAGCAGAAGGCCAAGAAGCGGCTGCCCAAGCCGGTGTACTCGGCATTGCTGGCCGCCAGCGAAAAGGGCGTGACCGCCTCCGACAACGTCGAGGCGTTCAGCGAACTGGGCTTCGCGCCCCACGTCATCGGCGCCACCGAAAAACGTGACATGGCGACAACCGTTCTGGGACAAGATATTTCGCTTCCGGTGGTCATCTCGCCGACCGGGGTGCAGGCGGTCCACCCCGACGGCGAAGTGGCCGTCGCGCGGGCAGCTGCCGCTCGTGGCACCGCGATGGGGTTGTCGTCGTTCGCGAGCAAGCCCATCGAAGAGGTGATCGCCGCCAACCCCAAGCTGTTCTTCCAGATCTACTGGCTCGGCGATCGCGACGCGATCGCGCAGCGGGTCCAGCGTGCCCGCGACGCCGGGGCCGCGGGGCTCATTCTCACCACGGACTGGAGCTTCTCGCACGGTCGCGACTGGGGCAGCCCGAAGATCCCTGAGGCGATGAACCTGCGCACCACCGTGCGGATGCTGCCGACTGGCCTCACCAAGCCCGCCTGGCTGTGGGAGTGGGCGAAGACCATGCGACCGCCCGACCTGCGCGTGCCCAACCAGGCGCGCCGCGGCGAACAAGGCCCACCGTTCTTCGCCGCGTACGGGGAATGGATGAACACCCCACCGCCCACCTGGGACGACGTCGCCTGGCTGCGGGAACTGTGGGGCGGGCCCTTCATGCTCAAGGGCGTGATGCGGGTCGACGACGCGAAACGCGCGGTGGATGCGGGTGTTTCGGCGATTTCGGTGTCCAACCACGGCGGAAACAACCTCGACTCCACCCCCGCCCCGATCCGGGCCCTGCCCGCGATCGTCGACGCGGTGGGCGGCGACGTCGAGGTGCTGCTGGACGGCGGCATCCGCCGGGGTAGCGACGTGGTCAAGGCGGTGGCCTTGGGCGCCCGCGCCGTGATGATCGGTCGTGCCTACCTTTGGGGTCTCGCCGCCGCCGGGCAGGCCGGCGTCGAGAACGTGCTCGACATCCTTCGCGGCGGCATCGACTCGGCGCTGCGCGGGCTCGGCCGGTCGTCGATCCACGACCTGCGCCCCGACGACATCGTCGTGCCGCCGGGCTTCACCCGGGCATTGGGAGAGCCGCCCGACCGGAGTTGACGACGGTCCGGCGAGCACGCAATGGTGCCGACGGGACTGACGGTGCTGCCGTGAACGATGAGGGTCAGACGGCCCCGGCATTTGCCGCAGCAAGATTTCTCATCCCCCAACATGTGATGTATCCCAGATGAATTCGGCCTACGATCGCCACGTGACCTTCCCGACGGAGTTGGGGAAGTCGACGTCGAAGCAGGTCGAAGGTGCGTCGCCAATCGTGGTGGTGCCGGTGGGCTCCACCGAGCAGCATGGACCCCACCTGCCGCTGGACACCGACACCCGCATCGCTGCCGCAGTCACGCACGCCATTGTCGCGGCCCTCGCGGGTGGTGGTCAGCCGGCCGTCGCCGCTCCCGCGGTCGCCTACGGGTCCAGTGGAGAGCATCAGGGTTTCGCCGGGACGATTTCGATCGGAACTGCGGTGCTCGAGCAACTGCTGGTCGAGTTCGGACGCTCGGCGTGCGAGTGGGCGCCGCGGATCGTGTTCGTCAACGGTCACGGCGGAAACCTCGACGCGCTGGTCGCGGCGGTACGCCTGCTGAGGAGCGAAGACCGTGACGTCGCGTGGTGCCCGTGTGCGGTGCCGCGCGGCGACGCGCACGCCGGGCATACAGAAACGTCGATATTGCTGCACCTTTCACCCTCAACTGTGCGACTCGACGAGCGCCGTGCAGGTAACGTGTCTCCGCTAGCGGACTTGATGTCAAGGATGCGCCGCGGCGGAGTAGCCGCAGTGAGCGAGGTAGGAGTGCTGGGGGACCCCACCACCGCGACGGCCGAGGCTGGCGCGCGTCTCTTCCGGGAGATGACGGATGTCTGCGCCGCCCGAGTCCGACGCTGGGCCCCCGGCGGCAACGGAATGCTGACATGACCCAGCCGCGGCTGCCGGACGGATTCGCCGTCCAGGTCGACCGGCGGGTGCGTGTTCTCGGCGCAAACGCCGCCCTTCTCGGTGGGTCGCCCACCCGCCTGCTGCGGCTGGCGCCGTCGGCCCGCAGCCTGCTGGACAACGGTCGGCTGGAGGTGCACGACGCTGTCACCGCGCAGCTGGCGCGGGCGCTGCTGGACGCCACGGTGGCCCACCCCCGGCCGTCCGGTGGCCCGTCCCACCGCGACGTGACCGTCGTTATTCCGGTGCGGGACAACATGTTTGGTCTTCGGCGCCTGTTGTCGACGCTGCGCGGGTTGCGGGTGGTAGTGGTCGACGACGGCTCCGCGATACCGGTGAGGGAGTCCGACTTCGAGCGCTTCAGCTGCCAGGTTCAGGTGATCAGGCACTCCCGGAGCAAGGGGCCCGCAGCCGCCCGCAACACCGGGCTGGCGGCGTGCACCACCGACTTCGTCGCATTCCTGGACTCCGACGTCGTGCCTCGCCGCGGCTGGCTGGAGGCGCTGCTAGGGCACTTCGTGGACCCAGCCGTGGCGCTGGTGGCGCCCCGGATCATCGGGCTCACCCAGAGCGACAACATGATCGCCCGCTACGAGGCGGTGCGCTCGTCGCTGGATCTGGGGCGGCGTGAGGCGCCGGTCGTCCCGTACGGCACCGTGTCCTATGTGCCGAGCGCGGCCGTCATCTGCCGACGCTCAGCGCTGCTGGCCGCCGGCGGTTTCGACGAGACGTTGCGCTGTGGCGAGGACGTCGACCTGTGCTGGCGGCTGGTGGAGTCCGGCGCCCGGCTGCGCTACGAGCCGATCGCGCTGGTGGCCCACGACCATCGGGTCGGTGTTCGGGAATGGTTGTCCCGCAAGGCATTCTACGGTAGTTCTGCGGCGCCGCTGTCGGTCCGCCATCCCGACAAGACCGCTCCGCTGGTCATCTCCGGCTGGAGCCTGGTGTTGTGGCTGCTGCTGGCCATGGGCTCGTGCATGAGCTATCTGGTCTCGATGGTCATCGCCGTGCTGATGGCGCGCAGGATCGCCAACACGCTCGACGGGGTCGACTCCAAGCCGCGCGATGTCGCCGTGCTCGCCGCGCGCGGCCTCGGAGGCGCAGCCCTGCAACTGGCCTCGGCGATCTGCCGCCACTACTGGCCGATCGCGCTTTTGGCCGCGATACTTTTCCGCCGCTGCCGGCACATTGTGCTGATGGCTGCAGTGGTCGACGGGGTGGCGGACTGGCTGAGCCGGCACAACAACGTCGACCGGCAGACAAAGCAGCTCGGCGTTCTGACCTACCTGGCGCTCAAGCGTCTCGACGATATCGCCTACGGCACCGGGATGTGGATGGGAATGGTCCAGGAGCGTCATCCCGGACCGTTGAAGCCGCAGATTCGGACATAGCCAGCCGTTGCACAGCGACGTCTTGGTCATCGGCGCCGGTAGCGCAGGATGTGTTGTCGCCGAGCGGCTCTCCGCCGACGAACGGTGCCGGGTCACCGTGGTGGAGGCCGGACCGGCGGCGACCGATCCGGGTGTCGCGGCGGTGGTGGCGGACGGATCGGTGCTGCCGGTGGGCGCCGGGAGCCGTCTGGTGCACCGGTTCGAGACGGTGCTGACGCAGCATCCGCGCCGCCCGACGCTGGTCGTCCGGGGTGCGGTGGTCGGCGGCTCCGGTGCGGTCAACGGTGGCTATTTCTGCCGCGGTCTGCCGGGCGACTTCGACGCGTGGGGACTTCCCGGCTGGAGCTGGTCAGATGTGCTGCGGCACTTCCGCGACACCGAAACCGATCTGGACTTCGACGGCCCGGCGCATGGCAGCTCGGGGCCGATCACCGTGCGGCGCGTCAACGAAATGTCTGATAGCACAGCCGAATTCGTAGGAAAGGCGCGTGATGCCGGCTTCGACTGGATACCGGACCTCAACGGCGCCGTGTATCCGGCGGACGCGGCAACCGGGGTGGGTGCGGTACCACTCAATGTCGACAACGGCACCCGTGTCCAGCCGGGTTCGGCCATCCTGTCACCTGCTCTGGACCGGCCCAACCTGACGCTGCTGACCCGCACGTCAGTGCGCCGACTCAGCATCTCGGCCGGCCAGGTGACGGGCGCTGAGGCCACCACGGCTGACGGTTCCGTGTCGTTGACGGCGGATCGCATCGTGCTGTGCGCGGGAGCGATCGCCACGGCGCACTTGCTGATGCTCTCGGGCATCGGCGACGAGAAAGGTCTGCGCGCCCACGGAATAGAGGTGGTCCAACCCGCACCGGTCGGCATGCACTGTGTCGACCATCCGGAGTGGGTGATGCCTACCAGCTGGCGTAGCAGCCCCGGCCGTCCCGTGCTGGAGGCTGTCCTGCACACCGACTCAGGGCTCGAAATCCGGCCTTACACAGGCGGTTTCATCGCGATGGTCGGCGACGGCACGGGTGGGCGGCCGGACTGGCCGCACGTCGGAGTGGCGCTGATGCAGCCGCGGTCGCGAGGGACGGTCAGCGTGCGGTCGGCCCATCCGGATGTGGCGCCGCGCATCGAGCACCGCTACGACAGCGAGCCGGCCGACGTCGCGGCCCTGCGCGACGGTGCACAGCTCGCGAGTTACCTGTGCCCGCTCAGCCACCCGGACGCCGAACCGCTGTGGTCGACGTCGCAGCATCTGTGCGCGACGGCGCCGATGGGCACCGACCACGACGAGCGCGCTGTGCTCGACCCGAAGTGCCGGGTGCGCGGGGTCGAGGGACTGTGGGTGATCGACGGCGCTGCGCTACCCGCGATACCCAGCCGGGGCCCGCACGCCACGATCGTGATGCTGGCCCACCGCGCCGCCGAGTTCGTCGCCGCGGGATGACTGTCGCCACCGCGCCGACAAGTGGCGCACCAGCCGCAGCTGTTCGCCGTCGCGTCCCGGTGCCCACAGGCCGACCAGGCAGGCGCCGATCGCGATGCTGACCGCCAGGGCCAGCGACGACGAGTGCATGGCCTCGACAAACGATGCCTTTGCCACGTCTGCCAGCTGACTGCCTTGCGGGCCAAGATGTTCTGAAACCTTCATGGCCTCAGCGAGGGAGTGCGACGCCGGGCCGCGCAGGGGTTCGGGAAATGCCGAGAGCTTGGGGCGCAACACGTTTGCGTAGTTCGCGGCGAGAATGGAACCGGCGACCGCAATGCCCAGCGCCGCACCGATTTCGCGGGTCGCGTCGTTGATCGCCGATGCCACGCCTTGTTTTTCGTCGGGAGCGGCGTTCATGATCGCCGACGTCGCCGACGCGGTGCACAGTCCGATGCCGATCGACATCACCGTGATCGGCCATGCCATCTCCAGGTAGGTAGCCCCGAGCTCCATGGTGCGCATGAAGAATATCCCCACCGCCACGAGAAGAAGGCCGGTGAACAGCACGAGCCGCAGGCCGAGTTTCGGCAGATACCAGAAGGACAGCAGGCACAGGATGAAGATCGGCACGAACAGCGGGGTCAGCGCGAGCGCCGTATGGAGCGCCGAATAGCCAAGCACCTCTTGGCAATACTGCATGATCAGGTAGAAGAACCCGAAGTTGGCGAAGAAGAAGATCGTGACCGCCAAAGCGCCAGTGGCGAATTCGGGCCGCTTGAACAGCCGCACGTCCAGCAGTGGACGGCGACGGCGCAACTCCACGAAGCCGAACACCGCGGCGAGAACTAACCCCGCCACCAGAGACGCGGTCACCACCGGATCGGTCCACCCGCGCGTCGGCGCTTCGATGACGCCGAACACAAACACCGCGACCGACATCGCGATCAGTGCCGCGCCCAGCCAGTCGACCGGCGGCGCGTCGGCTTCTCGGGATTCCGCCACAGTCAATGTGAGCGCGAACAGCAGCGCCGCCGCGGCGGCCAGCGCCCAGAAGATCGCCTTCCACTCCCAGAAGTTCAGCAAAAAGCCCGGCACCAGCAGACCCACCACGGCGGCCATGCCCGCGACGCCGGCCCAGATGCCGACGGCCTTGGTGCGCTGGTCTTTCGGGTAGACGACGGTGAGCAGCGACAGCGTGGCCGGCATGATGAACGCCGCGCCTGCGCCGGCGACGGCCCGCGAGACGATGATCTGCACCGGACTGTCGAACAACAGCGGCGCCAGCGACGCGAAAAAGAAGATGGCCAGTCCCACCAGCAAGGCTTTCCGGCGTCCGTAGCGATCGCCGATCGCACCGGCGGGCAGCAGCAGACAGGCGAGGACCAGCGTGTAACCGTCGACCACCCAGGTCAGCTGGGTTTGGGTGGCCGTGGTGGCGACGGCGATGTCGCCCAAAGCGGTGTTCAACGCGATCATCGAGGCGATCACCAACGCCACCCCGCTGCACGCCACCACCAGCGTCCATGTCCGTCGGCGCCGGGAAACGTCGGTCACATCGGGCGTGCTGGCATCGGGCCGCATAAGGGTGTCGACCATGGTCGTCAGACCGGCCACGGTGTTCCTTCCGGTGGAGGGCGGTAGATTTTTCGAGACTAATCGTCTAGTTCATAGACCGAAAGTCTTGCGCTCAAACATCCGCCGCCCCGGCCCGGCGGTTACCGCAGCGAATAGCGAATTGGCAGGTGTTTGAGGCCGCCGACGAACACGGTGGCGGACAGCTCCGGACGGCCTGCCAGCTCCACCGCGTCCAGGCGCGGGATGAGCTCGGTGAACAGGCTTCTCATCTCCATCCGGGCCAGCGCTGCACCGAGGCAGAAATGCACGCCGTAACCGAATGCGAGGTGCTTGTTCGGATCGCGGCTCACGTCGAAGCGGAACGGTTCGTCGAAGACATCCTCGTCGCGGTTGGCCGAGGTGTATGCCAGGTACACCGACTCGCCTTTGGCGATCGGCACGCCGCGCACCTCGGTGTCTTGCGTTGCGGTGCGCATGAATTCCTTGACGGGTGTGGTCCAGCGGATCATTTCCTCGACCGCCGTGGGCATCAGCTCGGGGTGCTCGCGCAGCCGCGCCAGCTGGTCGGAGTTCTCGATCAGCGCGCGCATGCCGCCGGAGATCGCGTCCTTGGTGGTGTCATGGCCGGCGGTCGCAACGATGACGTAGTACGACGCCGTGTCGAGGTCCGACAGCGGCTCACCATTGATCTTGGCGTTGGCGATTGCCGACGCCAGGTCCTCGGTCGGATGCGCGCGCCGCGACGCCGTCAGCGCGTTGAAATAGGCGAAGAAGTCGAGCAGTACCTGCAGCTGCTCCTCCGGTGTGGTTCCGCGCTTGTATTCCTCGTCGTCGCCGCCGAACAGTTCCTGGGTGAGCGTCAGCATGCGGGGGAAGTCTTCTTCGGGGATGCCCAGCAGCGACATGATCACCTGAAGCGGGTAGTTCATCGCGATGTCGGTGACGAAGTCGCATTCCGGCCCGATGTCGCGCATCTTGTCGACGGTTTGGCGGGCCAGTTCGTCGACACGAACCTTCAAGTCCCGCATGGCTTTCGGACGAAACCAGTCGGCGCCGATCGCCCGTACGTCCCGGTGGTAGGGGTCGTCCATGTGAATCAGCGTGCGCAGTCCCATGCCGGCCTCCAGTTGAGCGCGCGCCAAGTCGTCGGCCTCCGCTGTCTGCAGCAGCGGTCGCGGCTCGTTGATCCACAGGTTGTTGTCGCGCTCGATCGCCATGATGTCGGCATGCTTGGTGATCGCCCAGAACGGCCGGTACGGCGGCACGTCGACGTACGCGACGGGCGCGTGAGCGCGAAGGTGTGCCATGGCGGCGTGCAGGCGCTCCTCGTCCGCGTAAGAGGTGGGGTCCGCGAACACCCTCGCGGCGTCGTCGACAATTGGCGCGCCCATGGTCTGCTCCTCGTTGAGTCGGTGGTCACGAGTCTCGACCATGGCGGGCGGCCAGGGGAAGAGCCGGTCTGTAGGCTTCGGCGACGTGCGGTCTGGACGCCGACGCGGCTGGGCGTCGGCCCTACTTGTCGCGGCTCTCATGGTGGCGGCGTGCGGACACGACGCGACGACCACCGCCGATTCCACGCTGGTGCACACCCGCTCCGGCGCTCTGCGGGGCGCGTTCAGCGACGACCACGTGCTGTTCGCCGGCATCCCGTACGCGGCGCCGCCGGTTAAAGCACTGCGCTGGAAACCGCCGCAGCCGGCGCCGTCGTGGCCGGGAGTGCGTGATGCGTCGAAGTACGGCGCGCGCTGCGTTCAGGACCAGGCGAGCGACCGCGACTTCGGCCGGGCCGTCAGCGAGGACTGCCTGACGCTCAACGTGTGGGTACCGAAACCTCGTGCCGCGCAAGGTCTTCCGGTGATGGTATGGATTCACGGCGGCGGGTTCGTCAACGGCAGTGGCGACATCTACGACGCGCGCCGGTTGGCGGCACGCGGCGACATGATCGTCGTCACGTTGAACTACCGCCTCGGCGCGCTCGGCTTTCTCGCCCATCCGGCACTGGCCGACGCCGGCGACGTCGGCAACTACGGGCTGGCCGACCAGCAAGCGGCGCTGCGCTGGGTGCGCGACAACATCGCCGCGTTCGGGGGCGATCCGGACAAGGTGGCCGTCGCCGGTGAATCGGCGGGTGCGATGTCGGTGTGCGACCACCTCGTCGCACCTGATTCCGCCGGCCTGTTTCGGGCTGCGATCATCCAAAGCGGCCCGTGCCAGGCGCAAACCGACCGGGCCACCGCCGAACGCATCAGCCTCGATTATGCCGCGGCGGCGGGGTGTCGCGACCCGGTGCCGGCCGCGTCCTGCCTGCGGGCGCTGCCGGCGGAAAAGTTGATCGGGCCGCCGGTGTACTACCGCCTGGCCGGCGACGGCATCACCGGCCCCGTCACCGGGACGTCGGTGCTCCCGCGCGATCCGATGGCTGCGATCGCCCGGGGAGAGGCGGCGCGTGTTCCGGTGCTGGTCGGCACCAACCGCGACGAGTTCACGCTGTTCGCCGCGACGCAGTATCTGAAGCAGGGCCGGATGCCGGACTATCCGGGTGTGCTGGCCGATGCTTTCGGCGCTGACGCCAGCCGGATCCTGCAACAGTATCCGCTGAGCCGCTTCCCGGACGCGGCGCAGGCATACTCGACGGTCGCCACTGACGCTGTATTCGCCTGTCCGGCAACCCAATTAGCCGTCGGATTGCAGCGCGGTGCGAAGGTGTACGGCTACGAGTTCAACGACCGTGACGCACCCGCGCCGGATCTACTGCGGACGCTGCCGTTCCCGGTCGGTGCCAGCCACTCACTGGAGTTGCGCTACCTGTTCGACGTCGGGGGAGCGCCGCCGTTGACGTCGGCCCAACAGCGGCTGTCAGACCGAATGATCCGTTACTGGAGCAGCTTCGTGGCCACGGGCACACCGCGGGTGGCCGGCGCGCCGGAATGGCCGGCTCTTCAGGGCGAGCAGGGCCCGTGGATGTCGCTGCAGACGCCGGAGGTGCGCACGTTCATCTCGTTCAATCAGGAACACCAGTGCGGGTTCTGGGCGACGGTGCGCTGACCGCTTGGCTCGGGCCTCGCGAACGTGATCTCAGTGCGGGAGCAGGCGGCGTGTCGCCGCAGCTGGTTCACGTTCGCGGGGCTCGTCGTCAGGTCCCGGGGGAATTTGGCGGCGCACCCGATGTAGGGCATACTGTTCAGGTTGCCTTGCGCAGGGGCGGTGCCTTCGCGGACTGCCCGGCCAGGGCATACGACCGGCGCCCACACGGGCGCGTCCGGTCCCACCCTCGATCGCGACCGATTTTCCGGCCGCGTCTGAGGCTGCGTGCGGGCGACACACCCGACCGCGGGGGCCGGTGCACCAGGACAGGTGAACAGTGGCGGCACCGCGATAGTGGCGGCGCGACAGGAGTGAGGAAGAAGCGTGGCGGGACAGAAGATCCGCATCAGGCTCAAGGCCTACGACCACGAGGCGATCGACGCCTCGGCGCGCAAGATCGTCGAGACGGTCACCCGCACGGGCGCCAGCGTGGTCGGCCCGGTGCCGCTGCCTACCGAGAAGAACGTCTATTGCGTCATCCGCTCTCCGCACAAGTACAAGGACAGCCGGGAGCATTTCGAGATGCGCACCCACAAGCGGCTCATCGACATCCTCGACCCCACGCCGAAAACGGTCGACGCGCTGATGCGCATCGACCTGCCGGCCAGCGTCGACGTGAACATTCAGTAGGAGCTGGCAGACACCATGGCTAGGAAGGGCATTCTGGGCACCAAGCTGGGCATGACGCAGGTGTTCGACGAGAACAACCGCGTGGTGCCGGTGACGGTTGTCAAGGCGGGACCCAACGTCGTGACGCGGATCCGCACGCCGGAACGCGACGGCTACAGCGCTGTGCAGCTTGCCTATGGCGAGATCAGCCCGCGCAAGGTGAACAAGCCGCTGGGCGGGCAGTACGCCGCCGCCGGTGTGAACCCGCGCCGGCATCTGGCCGAGCTGCGGCTCGACGATCCGGCGGCTGTCGCGGAGTACGAAGTCGGCCAGGAACTGACCGCCGACATCTTCACCGACGGCAGCTACGTCGACGTGACCGGCACCTCCAAGGGCAAGGGCACCGCGGGCACCATGAAGCGCCACGGCTTCCGCGGCCAGGGCGCCAGCCACGGCGCGCAGGCCGTGCACCGGCGGCCGGGCTCGATCGGCGGCTGTGCCACTCCGGCTCGCGTGTTCAAGGGCACGCGGATGGCCGGCCGGATGGGCAACGAGCGCGTGACCACCCAGAACCTGTTGGTGCACAAGGTCGATGCCGAAAACGGCGTGCTGTTGATCAAGGGCGCGATACCCGGCCGTCGCGGAGGGCTGGTCATGGTGCGCAGCGCCGTCAAACGAGGTGAGAAGTAATGGCTGACACCCTCAAGATCGACGTCCGCAGCCCGGGCGGCAAGACCGACGGCACCGTCGAACTGCCCGCCGAGCTGTTCGACGCCCCGGCCAACATCGCGCTGATGCACCAGGTGGTGACGGCCCAGCGGGCGGCGGCCCGCCAGGGCACGCACTCCACCAAGACCCGCGGCGAGGTCAGCGGCGGCGGCCGCAAGCCGTACCGCCAGAAGGGCACCGGCCGTGCCCGCCAGGGTTCGACGCGTGCGCCGCAGTTCACCGGCGGTGGCACCGTGCACGGTCCGAAGCCGCGGGACTACAGCCAGCGCACACCGAAGAAGATGATCGCCGCGGCGCTGCGTGGCGCATTGTCGGACCGGGCCCGCAACGGGCGGATCCACGCGGTGACCGAGATCGTCTCGGGGCAGACCCCGTCGACCAAGAGCGCCAAGTCGTTCCTCGCCGAGCTCACCGACCGCAAGCGCGTACTCGTGGTCATCGGCCGTACCGACGAGACGGGGGCCAGAAGCGTTCGCAATCTGCCTGGCGTGCATGTGCTTTCGCCGGATCAGCTGAACACGTACGACGTGCTGCTGTCCGACGACGTGGTGTTCTCGGTGGAGGCGCTCAACGCATTCATCGCCGCGAACACCAAGGTCGAGACGAAGGAGGTGTCGGCCTGATGGCGACCGTGACCGACCCCCGCGACATCATCTTGTCCCCGGTGATCTCGGAGAAGTCCTACGGGCTGATCGAGGACAACGTGTACACGTTCATCGTGCACCCGGACTCCAACAAGACGCAGATCAAGATCGCGATCGAGAAGATCTTCAACGTCAAGGTGGCGTCGGTGAACACCGCCAACCGGCCGGGCAAGCGCAAGCGCACCCGTACCGGATTCGGCAAGCGCAAGGACACCAAGCGCGCGATCGTGACCCTGGCCCCCGGCAGCAAGCCGATCGACCTGTTCGGCGCGCCCGCGTAAGGGAAAGAGTTAGCAGAGATGGCAATTCGCAAGTACAAGCCCACGACGCCTGGCCGTCGCGGTGCCAGCGTCTCGGATTTCGCTGAGATCACTCGCTCCACGCCGGAGAAGTCGCTGGTGCGTCCGCTGCACGGGCATGGCGGGCGAAACTCACACGGGCGCATCACCACCCGGCACAAGGGCGGCGGCCACAAGCGCGCGTATCGCGTCATCGACTTCCGTCGCAACGACAAGGACGGCGTGAACGCGAAGGTCGCCCACATCGAATACGACCCGAACCGCACCGCCCGCATTGCGTTGCTGCACTACTTGGACGGCGAGAAGCGCTACATCATCGCGCCGCAGGGTCTTTCGCAGGGCGACGTGGTGGAGTCCGGCCCGAACGCGGACATCAAGCCCGGCAACAACCTGCCGCTGCGCAACATCCCGGCCGGCACCCTGATCCACGCGGTGGAGCTGCGTCCCGGCGGCGGTGCGAAGCTGGCCCGCTCGGCCGGGTCGAGCATCCAGCTGCTCGGTAAGGAAGGCAGCTACGCGTCGCTGCGCATGCCGTCGGGCGAGATCCGGCGCGTCGACGTGCGGTGCCGCGCCACGGTCGGCGAGGTGGGCAACGCCGAGCAGGCCAACATCAACTGGGGCAAGGCCGGCCGCATGCGCTGGAAAGGCAAGCGCCCCACGGTCCGTGGTGTCGTGATGAACCCGGTGGACCACCCGCACGGCGGCGGCGAGGGCAAGACGTCCGGCGGCCGCCACCCGGTCAGCCCGTGGGGCAAGCCCGAGGGCCGCACCCGCAAACCGAACAAGGCGAGCAACAAGCTCATCGTCCGACGCCGGCGCACCGGCAAGAAGCATCACCGGTAGGAGCGATAGGTAATGCCACGCAGCCTCAAGAAGGGCCCGTTCGTCGACGACCATCTGCTCAAGAAGGTCGACGCACAGAACGAGAAGAACACGAAGCAGGTCATCAAGACCTGGTCGCGCCGGTCCACGATCATCCCGGACTTCATCGGGCACACGTTTGCGGTGCACGACGGCCGCAAGCACGTGCCGGTGTTCGTCACCGAGGCGATGGTGGGGCACAAGCTCGGTGAGTTTGCGCCGACCCGGACGTTCAAGGGCCACATCAAGGACGACCGGAAGAGCAAGCGGCGATGAGCATGGCTTGCGCAGCGATGAGCCTCTTGGGCGAAGAGCCGCGAACCGAGAGCAAAGGGCAGCGATGACTTCTGTTGAGACGTACCCGAGCGCCACAGCCAAGGCGCGCTTCGTGCGTGTCTCGGCTACCAAGGCCCGCCGGGTCATCGACCTGGTGCGCGGCAAGCCGGTCGCCGAGGCACTGGACATCCTGCGCTGGGCACCGCAGCAGGCCAGCGGCCCGGTGGCCAAGGTGATCGCCAGCGCGGCGGCCAACGCGCAGAACAACAACGGGCTTGACCCGTCGACTCTCGTCGTCGCCACGCTGACCGCCGACGAGGGCCCGACCGCCAAGCGCATCCGCCCGCGCGCTCAGGGTCGTGCGTTCCGGATCCGCAGGCGCACAAGCCATATCACCGCGGTGGTGGAGAGCCGTCCGCGCCGCGACGAGCGGTCGGGGCGGTCGACGCGCGCGAAGCGGGCCGAGGCCAGCAAGGCAGCCGCGAAGAAGGCGGAGCCCGCGAAGAAGGCGGAGCCCGCGAAGAAGGCGGCGCCCGCGAAGAAGGCGGCGGCGAAGGCGCAAGAGGCTTCACAGGAAGCGAAGGGAGGCTCGCAGTAGTGGGCCAGAAGATCAACCCGCACGGCTTCCGGCTCGGTATCACCACCGACTGGAAGTCCCGCTGGTATGCCGACAAGCAGTACGCCGACTACATCAAAGAGGATGTGGCGATCCGGCGGCTGCTGGCCACCGGTCTGGAGCGCGCCGGCATCGCCGACGTGGAGATCGAGCGCACCCGTGACCGCGTCCGCGTCGACATCCACACCGCACGCCCCGGCATCGTGATCGGCCGGCGTGGCACCGAGGCGGACCGTATCCGCGCAGACCTGGAAAAGCTCACCGGCAAGCAGGTGCAGCTGAACATCCTCGAGGTGAAAAACCCTGAGTCGCAAGCACAGTTGGTCGCACAGGGCGTCGCCGAGCAGCTGTCCAACCGCGTGGCGTTCCGCCGCGCGATGCGTAAGGCGATCCAGTCGGCGATGCGTCAGCCCAACGTCAAGGGCATCCGGGTGCAGTGCTCAGGACGGCTCGGCGGCGCAGAGATGAGCCGCTCGGAGTTCTACCGCGAGGGCCGCGTTCCGCTGCACACGCTGCGTGCCGACATCGACTACGGCCTGTACGAGGCGAAGACGACGTTCGGCCGGATCGGCGTGAAGGTGTGGATCTACAAGGGCGACATCGTCGGCGGCAAGCGGGAGCTGACCGCCGCGGCACCGGCGGCGGATCGACCGCGCCGGGAGCGTCCGTCGGGCACCCGGCCGCGCCGCAGCGGCGCGTCGGGCACCACCGCGACCGGCACCGACGTGAGCCGGGCCGCTGCGGAGGAGGGCTCGCCCGCGCAGGAGGCTGCGGCGGCAGTCGAAACCGGTTCCGCGCCCGACGTTCAGACGAGTGGCACCTCGAATGAGTCAGGGAGCTGAGCCATGTTGATTCCCCGTAAGGTCAAGCACCGCAAGCAACATCACCCGCGTCAGCGCGGCATTGCCAGCGGCGGCACCACGGTCAGCTTCGGCGACTACGGCATCCAGGCCTTGGAACACGCGTACATCACCAACCGGCAGATCGAGTCGGCGCGTATCGCGATCAACCGGCACATCAAGCGTGGCGGCAAGGTGTGGATCAACATCTTCCCGGACCGCCCGCTGACCAAGAAGCCCGCCGAAACCCGCATGGGTTCGGGTAAGGGCTCGCCGGAATGGTGGGTCGCCAACGTCAAGCCCGGCCGCATCCTGTTCGAGCTGAGCTACCCGAATGAGGAGACCGCCCGGGCCGCGCTGACCCGGGCTATCCACAAGTTGCCGATCAAGGCACGCATCGTGACCCGAGAGGAGCAGTTCTGATGGCAGTGGGAACCTCCGCTGGCGAACTGCGCGAGCTCACCGACGAGGAGTTGGTCGAGCGGTTGCGGGAGTCGAAGGAAGAGCTGTTCAACCTTCGCTTCCAGTCGGCCACCGGCCAGCTGTCCAACAACCGTCGGTTGCGCACCGTGCGCCGCGAAATCGCACGCGTGTACACGATATTGCGTGAACGTGAGTTGGGGCTGGCCTCCGGCCCCGGCAGTGAGGAATCGTAATGGCAGAACAGGCTTCCGCCACGGGCGGCACTGGGACCGCAAAGCCGAAGGGCCCCAAGTACACTCCGCGCAAGGAGAAGCCGCGCGGTCGTCGTAAGACCGCGATCGGTTATGTGGTGTCGGACAAGATGCAAAAGACCATTGTCGTCGAGCTCGAGGACCGGGTGAAGCACCCGCTGTACGGCAAGATCATCCGGACCACCAAGAAGGTCAAGGCGCACGACGAGAACGGCGACGCCGGCATCGGTGACCGCGTTTCGCTGATGGAAACTCGGCCGCTGTCCGCGACCAAGCGCTGGCGGCTCGTCGAGGTGTTGGAGCGCGCCAAGTAGCCTCACCCGCGGCGCGCCGATGACGCCCTGCGCGCGGTTCTCGTTTGTATGATCGGGGCCGCCGCTTCGACGTAGCGGATGACGCAAGCCGGGTAGGTTCATGGTCCGAACTTTCGCAGTGGTGGCGGCCGTCGTCGTCGCCCTGACCGGCTGCAGCGGACCCCGCTCGGATCCGTCGCCAACCACGCGCCCACAGGCGAAGGTCGATCAACCCGGCGGCGTGGTCGCGGACAGCCCGCTGACGAATCTCGACTCGGCTCTGCGTGGCGCGGCGGCCTCGGCACGCGTGGTCACCTACACGTCACGGTCGGGCGTCAACGACTCCACTACTCACGTCAGCGCATCGATCTTCGTGCCCAAAGGCGACCCACCGCCAGGCGGGTTCCCGATCGTCGCGCTGGGTCACGCCACCGCCGGCACCAAGCCCGAGTGCGCGCCGTCGCTGTCCGCCGATCTGCACGGTTCGGCCGCAGTCGTGCAGGCGTTGTTGGGTATGAGGTACGTCGTCACCGTCTCCGACTACCAAGGACTCGGCAAGGCCGCGGTCGACGAGCACGCGTACCACCCGTACCTGGATTCCACAACGGCCGGCTACAACCTGATCGACGCGGTCCGGGCCGCGCGCAACGTGGTCGCGCACACCTCGGCGTCGTGGGCGGCGGTGGGCATGGACGAAGGCGGGCAGGCGGCATGGGCCGCCAACGAGCTGGCCGAGAATTACGGGTACGGCCTGAAACTCGTTGGCACAGCTAGTGTTTCGCCGATCGCCGATGTGATGGGACTCGTCGACGCCGCCCAGGCGGGGCAGCTCACCGATCCGCAGAAGCTGACACTGATCCGCTACCTCGCCGCGCTGAAAGAGGAGTTCCCCTACGACGTCAAGCTCGACAGTTACCGACGGGGTCTGGCCGTGCAGCTGTGGGACGACGCGCTCGGCTGCACCGGCCCGGCATCGGGCCGGCCGCCGAAACTGGCGCAGGTGGGCCCCGAGGATCTGCGGCCCGACGACACGGCGGCCGCCGAGACTCTGCGCGGCTACCTCCAGAAGACCAATCTTCCCCAGGGGCCGGCCCAGGCACCGATGCTGGTGGTGTACAGCGACCAGGATCCTTTGACGCCGGCAAGCTCGACGATGCGTGCACTGCAGGGGGCGTGCGCGATGGGCGACGTGATAACCATTCGGCGCGGCGGCGAAGATGCGGGGACTGGCGACGCACTGGCATGGATCGACGACCGCTTCCGCGGCCGGCCGGCGCCGGACGACTGTCAGTCGGTCATGCGACCCACACCGAGCCCCGGAAACCCATGACCAGCTCTGTGGCGACGCGAAACATGCAGCCATCCTTGATGATTCATGAGCGACGATGGCACTGACCACCGGCTGGCTGCCCATCGCGATCCAGGTTGTGACCGTCACCGTGCTGGCGGTCGCGGCCGGCTGGCGGTATTCGCGCCGCAAGGCAGTGCACTTGCTGGCCGCTGTCATGGTCGGGGTCGCGGTGGCGGCGGTTGTCCAACTGTTCGTCAGATACCAGGGCTGGGCCGGGAAGCTTCCGTCGTGGGCGACCGCGTTCTGGGTGGCCGCGGTGGGTTTCGCCGTCACAGTTCTGGTGCTGGGTTGGCGCGGCGCCGGCTGGCAGCGGCGGGTGGCCGCGGTGGCGGCGGTTCCGCTGTGTGTGGTCTGCGCGGCGTCCGCGCTCAACACCGCCACCGGTTACTTGCCGACGGTCGAATCCCTGTGGCAACGCGTGAGCGGAAGCCACCCGGCCGACTGGATCGACCAGGCCGCTCTGGCCGCGATGGTGCGCATCGGAGCCAAACCCGCGGCGGGGGCCTTCGTATGGGTCGAGATCCCTTCGGACAGTTCAGGCTTCCGTCACCGCACCGAGCTCGTGTACCTGCCCGCGGCATGGTTCAGATCCGATCCTCCGCCGCGGTTACCGGCCGTCATGATGGTCGGCGCGGAGTTCAGCCACGCGTCGGACTGGCCGCAATCGGCAGGCGCGGCGGACATTCTGCCGAAGTTCGCCGCACAGCATGGCGGTTATGCCCCTGTCGTCGTGTTTCCGGACTCGACCGGCACGTTCGACAACGACACCGAGTGTGTGAACGGCCCTCGCGGTAACGCGGCAGATCATCTCACCAAAGACGTTGTCCCGTTCATGGTGTCGCGGTTCGGCGTGAGCGCCGACCCGTCGAACTGGGGCCTGGTCGGCTGGTCGTCAGGCGGTACGTGCGCGTTGATGACCGCAGTGATGCATCCCGAGTTGTTCAGCGCGTTCGTCGACCTCGATGGTCAACTGGGTCCCAACGCCGGCACACAGCGGCAGACGATCGCCCGGCTGTTCGGGGGTGACAGCGACGCGTGGGCTGCCTTCGACCCGAAGACCGTGATCGAAAGACGCGGCTCGTACGCCAACATGTCGGCATGGCTTGGCGTGTCCGGCCAGATGCCGACCGTGTACCGGCCGGCGGGGAGCGGACCTGCGCCTGCGGAGGCGACGGCGGGCTGGGACCCGTACTCGGAACGCCACGCCGACAACGCGAACAAAATGTGCGCGTTGCTCAGTGCGCATGGAGTCGAATGCGCGGCCGTCGGCTACCCGGGCGGGCACGATTTCCCATCCGCCGGTGCCGGATTCGCCGCGTCGCTGCCGTGGCTGGCGGGCAAGCTCGGCACCCCGAACGTGCCCAGGATCGGTTTGCCGGGCGCCGGCTGACGCTCTGTCCGGCATCAGGCCGCGGTAGGACTGAACAGACTGATGGCAATCAGTAACGCCGCCGTTGATAACTTTTGCGCTGATCGGCACTGGCGAAGCATTCGGCTGGTTACCATCAGCGCTAATGAAATCAGCTAAGAGGTGGTTGCTGGGTGCCGCATGGTTGATGACGCTTGGGTTGGCCACCGGCTGGCCGCCGATGATCGCGTCCGCTGACGACGGGCTTCCCGCTGATTCCCCGACTCTCGCGTACCGGACGCTGGGGCTGGACCCGAGCTTGTCGTTCTACGGAACGCAGGGCACCCAGAACCTGACCGTTCCGGTTCCGCGGGGGTTGGTGCCCGCGTCGGTGAACGCGACAGTCGAGCTGCCGCCGAACCTGCGCACCGGCACGATCACGGTGTCGCAGGACGACCGCACGATCTCGCGGGTCGACGTGCCCAACACCGACCGGGCGCCGATTGTGATTCCGCTCGCCGGCGCGGAGATCGTCGACAACGCGGTCACCGTGGTCCTGCGCAGCACGCTGTTTCCCGTCGAAGGGTTCTGCCTCTACGACCCGACGATTCCGCTGCGGCTCGTCGACCTGTCGTTGACCTACGCCGGAGTGGAAGCCGCCCCGGCGGCCGTGGCCGACTTCTTGCCGCCGGTGCTGCAGAAGCTCACGATCTTCTTACCGGCCAAGCCCACCCGAGCCGAGTCCGATGCCGCGGTGCGCTTGACCGCTGCCACCGTGGCCCACTACGGCAAGCAGCCCACCGATGTCAGTGTGTTGCCGTTACCGGCGGACGCCCCGAGGCCGCCAGCACCGTCGCAGCCGCTGGAGCGCCAAGTGGTGATCAAGGAGGGCCCGGCCAGTGGGCTGACCCTGCAGGGCGGCACCGGCGTGCCGTCGTTGTTGATCTCGGGCCCGGCCAACGAGCTGACCAACCAGACCAGGCTGCTGTCCCGAGACATCTCCCGGTTGGCGCTGTCGTCGAAAGCCGTTGTGGGACCGCTGCGTTCGAGCCCGCAGCTGCCGCCCGACTCGGTGACGATCCGGGATCTGGGCCAACCCGGCGTCAACAGCACGGCACTGGCGCCGCAAGTCTCCATTGCGCTCGACCAGACCCGGCTCGGCCGTTCGGTGCGCAATGTCCGTGTGCACCTTCAGGGTTCGTACACTCCGTTGCCGTCGAGCGTGGCCGGCAGCATCGTCGTGGCGATCGGTGGGCAGACAATCGAGCGGTGGCCCGCCGACGCCGAGGGGGTAATCGACCGCTGGGTGAACATCCCCGACAACCTTCTGCTGCGCTACACGAATCTGGGGGTGGCGGTCGACATCGCCGGAAATACCGGCCGCTGCGGTGAGTTCCAGCCGATCACGCTGACCATCGACGGCGCGACGACGGTGACCACTCAGGCCGCGGTGCCGCCGGCTCCGCGCGGCTTCCAGTCACTGCCGCAGGCACTGCTGCCGCGGGTGGAAGTCGGCATCGGCGACGACGCGTTCGCCGACACGGTGCGTGCGGCGCAGATCATCGAAGGGCTGCAACGGCTGAGCTCGCTGCCGATGGACACGCACGTGACGTCGCTGTCCGAAGCGCGCAACTCCGCTCTGCCGGCGGTGCTGGTGGCCGCCAACGGTTGGGACGACGAACACCTCAAGCTGCCCGTCAGCGTGGGCAAAGGCAACGAGATCGGCGTGGCCGGATTGGACGGGACAGGCGGCGCCACGACCCTCACGCTCGATCCGTCTTTGCGATTCGCTTCGTTGCAGACGGTATACGACGGCAACCGCCCTCTGATCGTCGCGACCTCGACTGCTGCTCCCGCGCAAGTCGATACGTTGCTCGGCTGGCTGGATGCCGACGTGCGCCGGTGGGAGCGGCTGTCCGGCGAAGCGGTTCTGCAGCCGGAAGGGCGCGATCCGGTCCAAGTGCCGCCGGCGCCGGCCGCCGCCCGGGCGTCGTCGGGAGACGACGGCGGAGCCTGGGCTTGGTGGGCGGCCGGCCTTGCGGTTGCGGCGGGTGCAGTCGGCGCAGGCTGGGCCGTCCTGCGAAAGAGGCGTCGAGAACCGGGCGGCTGACGTGACGACGACGCTGCAGCCGAGTCCGGCGGATACCGCATCCAACCGCACACCGTGGATGCATCTGTTGCATCCGGCGTTCCGGATTGCGTTGCGGTGGCTCTACATCGGTGCGGTGACGGTCATCGCGTTCCACAGGTCGCTGGCGAACGTCGTCGAGGTCACGTTCGACGGCGGCATGGGCGGCTACGTATGGACAGTGCCGCTCGCGGCAATCCTCGCCGCCGTCAGCGTCGCACGGCGCGAACGCACCGAGCTGCCGATCCATGACCGTCAAACCGACATCATCGTCGGGACAATGGGTTTGGTGCTCGCCATGATGATCCAGGGCGTGCTGCTGGCGCGTTATGCGCTTTATTTCCACCTGCTGCGGCTCGACCTGGTGGCGCTCTGGCTGTTCTTGGTGAGTTCGGCGGTGGTGCTGTTCGGCCTTCGTCCGGTGACGCGGTTCGTGTGGGTATGGCTGCTGCTGCTGATGATCTTCCCGCTGCCCTACTACCTGACTGTCATCGTCCTGGGCGGCTCTCATGTCGCCGGCGGAGCCGCGACGCTGATCATCGCCGCGTTCGCCACCGCGATCGGCGTCGGCCGCACCGTTCGGCGAGCGGTGATCGGCTCGACCCTCGCATGGGGTGTCGGCTTCGCGGTGCTCATCGTCATGGCGGTGTTCTACCCCGATGCGCCATTGCTTGCCTACCAACTGATTCCGGTGGTGACAGCGATTTCGCTCGTCGGCGTGGTGTTGTTCTTGCATCGCCGGCGCGGCAAAGAGAAGCGCTTCTTGGAGCGCAAGATCGAACCCTTGGCGGCGGGTCAGGTGTGGGTCGGCCTGCCGGTGCTGTTCGCGGTGGCGCTGGCGGTGTCCACCATGAAGTTGCCGACGTCACCGGCGCCGCCGACCACCGAGATCAGCTCGATGACGTTCGCCAACGCTCCGCTCGTGCCCACCGGATGGAAGCTCACCGAGCAGGAGCACTTCACCTGGATTCGGCGGCTGTACGGCAAGTCGGCGAACGTCACCCGGCAGTGGATGCAGGCGACGTCGGGAAATCCGAAGTGGGACAAGTTCGGACGACCCCGGACGGTCGTCGTGGACAGCGTCGTGACCAGGCGCCCGATGTCGTTCGAGGTGTACCCCACCACCTTGCTCTACGACCTCACCGACACCCGGCTCAGTCCGCCGCGCACCGTGGATCTCGGTTACGGCGTCACCGGTCAGCTGGTCTCGGTCGTCGACGACAAACTTCTGGTGAGCTGGAACTCGTTGTCGTGGACGTGGCGTAATCCCCGTGAAGCGCAGCGCATCGTCGTGCTGTCGGTGGACAACCACGAGCCCGACGCGCCGTTTCCCACTCCCACCGGCGGAACCGTCTCGACGTTGAACTCGATGTTCACGATTCTGTTCCGCGGCAACTCGGCGGTCAGTGACCGCAACCCCGTGTTCAAGGACGCTGACATGCTGACCGCGTTCGGTCGGGCGCTGGTGAAAGACAAGCTGCGAGCCCAAACGTTATGACCATCGAATCCCATAGCCATTACGACACCTTCTCCAGTGCCGAGCGGGAACACGCGCTGCACCGGGCGATCAACGGGCTGCGCGAAGACGACCCGATTCATTCGGCCGCCGAAGCGGTTTCAGGGTGGCAGCGGCCGGCCCTCGTCATCCTTCTGGTGACCGTCATCGGTTTCGTCGTCTGGAAACCGATGCAAACCGCGGTCGCGGTGGTGGGACTGTGCACGTTGGCCTATGTGTGCACGATGGTCGACCGGGTCGCGATTTTCCGGCGCGGCTTGGCGTCGCGGCCCATCGTAGTGACCGACGAAGAGGCGCGGGCCATCCCGGACGCGGACCTGCCGCCCTACACGATCCTGGTGCCGGCCTACAACGAGCCCGAAGTGGTGGGCAATCTGATCGGAGCGATAGGGGCGCTGGAGTACCCGCGCGAGAAGCTGCAAGTGCTGCTGTTGCTGGAAGCCGACGACCACGTCACGATCGCGGCGGCAAAGAGTTGCGGTGAATCCCAGGCGATCACGATCATCCTGGTGCCGCCCGCCGAACCGCGTACCAAGCCGAAGGCGTGCAACTACGGGCTGCACTTCGCCACAGGTGAGATCGTCACGATCTACGACGCCGAGGACCATCCCGAGCCGCTGCAGTTGCGGCGGGTGGTGGCCGCCTACAACGCCTTACCGGACAATGTCGCGTGTGTGCAGGCGAAGCTGGCTTATCACAACGGCCACCAGAATCTGCTGACCGGCTGGTTCACCGCCGAATACGGGCTGTGGTTCGGCTACTTGCTGCCGGGCCTCATGCGAACGAATTCGCCTATCCCGCTGGGCGGTACGTCCAACCACATCCTGGCGCCGGTGCTCGACAAGATCGGTGCATGGGACCCGTTCAACGTCACCGAAGACGCGGACTTGGGGCTGCGCATCGCAGCCTCTGGCTACCAGACGGCCGTCGTCGACTCGGTCACCCTCGAAGAGGCCAACAGCGACCCCATCAATTGGGTGAGGCAGCGATCCCGTTGGTACAAAGGCTATTTGCAGACCTGGCTGGTGCACATGCGCCAGCCCAGGGAGTTGCTGCGGACCATCGGCTGGCGCAGTTTCATCCGGTTCAATCTCGTGGTCGGTGGCACCCCCATTGTCGCGGTGCTCAACCTCGCCTTCTGGTTGATCACGGTGTTGTGGTTCTTGGGCCAGCCCGCAGCCGTCGGCGCCGTCTTTCCCGCATACATCTACTTCCCTGCGTTGTGTGCGTTGGTGCTGGGCAACGCAGCCACGCTGTACATGAATTTCATCGCGCTGCGCGAAGACGATCGCTCTGACCTGATCGTGCCCGCGCTGACGGTCCCGTTGTTCTGGTTGATGATGAGCGTCGCCGCCGCCAAGGGCCTGTACCAGTTGATCCGCAATCCCTCCTACTGGGAGAAGACTTTTCACGGACTCGACCGCCGCGACGACGAGGAACCGCAACCGTGAGAATCGGCTGGCTTACCGGCCGCCGGCTCAAGATCGTCGTCTTCACCGCCGCTTTCGTGGCTTATCTGGCGGTGGGCTACTGGCTGCAGGTGTGTCACGGATTCATCCTCGGCGACGCGCTGTCGCGGGTCTCGGCGGCGCAGAGCGTGCTCTTCAGCCGTGAACCGCACTTGGCGGCGATCGGCTTCATCTTCACGCCGCTGACTGCGATGGTGCAGCTGCCCGCAATCTTGCTCAGCCCGTTGTGGCCCGCGATGACCGAACGGGCCTTCTCAGGGACGATCATGTCGTCGATCTTCATGGCGGGTGCGGTGATTCAGATCTTGTCGATCGGGCTGGACCGCGGACTACCGCGACGGTACTCGCTGGCCATCGCTGCGCTGTTTGCGCTCAACCCGATGATCGTCTTCTACGGATCCAACGGCATGAGCGAAGCCCCGTTCCTTTTCTTCCTGGTATGGGCGGTGCGCCGGTTGATCCTGTGGATGACCGACGACGACGTGCATCACCTCGTTGCCGCCGGCGGTGTCGCGATGGGACTGGCTTACCTCACCCGCTACGACGCGGTCGCATGCATCGCTGCGACAGGTCTGCTGGTGGGTGTCACCACATATCTGCGTGCGCGCCCTGCGCCCCGACTGCGCCGTGCGTTGCTGGACGTGATTCTGGTCAGCGGACCCGGCTTCGCCGCATTCGTCGGGTGGGCGGTGACCAGCTGGCTGATCACCGGCCAGGCGTTCGCCCAATTCAGTTCGCAATACGGCAATTCCGCGATTCTGCAGCAGTCGGGTGGTGCGACGGATGATGTGACCGGGGGACTGCGGTTCGCGCTTGTCTGTACCGCGCTGCTGGCGCCGACCCTGGTGCCGATCGCGGTCTGGGCCGGCGTCGCGCGATGGCGGTGGCGCAACTGGCCGGTGTTGCTGGTGCCGCTGGTGATGTACGGTGCGGCGCTGAGCTTTCAGGCGCTGAGCTACGCGACCGGTTCCACGTTCGGATTCCTGCGGTTCTACATCGTGGCGGTGCCGTTCGCGGCCACGCTGGCACTGCTGGCGGCACCCGAAGGTGTGCTGATGCCCGCGAAGCGGCGCGGGCGGTATGCACCGGCCCAGCCGCCGCCCGTGCCGATCACCCGGCGGTTGCGGTGGGCGTCAGCCGGCGTGGTGGCGGCCTTCGCCGTCGGCATCCCGGTGACCGCGTGGGGGATGAGCCAACCGAAATACGCGCCGCAGGAATACGCACTGGGTGCCGTGCTGTCTCCACAACCGGACAGCGTGACGGCCCGCAAAGCCATCGAGCATCGCATTGCCGCGTCGTTTTCTACCGAGCGCCAGATCGCGGAGTACCTCGACCGGCTGAACCTGCCGGACAGCTCGATCCTCACCGACACCGTCTACGGGTTCGCGATCGTCGCCGCATCGCAGCGGCCCAAGACCTTCGTCGTGCCGTCCGATCCTGACTTCGTCGCGCTGCTCAACGATCCGGTCGGCGGCAATGTCCAGTACATGCTGGCCGTTCCGCCGACCGGCCGCGGCGCCTCGGACGCGTTGAACCTGCGTTACCCGACGCTGTACGACACCGGCGCCGACGTCGCCACGCTGGAACTGGAGGTCCCCAACAACGGTGACAGCCAGCCGACCTGGCGGCTCTACCGGGTGAACAAGCCCGTGCCGGCGAGTTGACGCTCACCGCAGTCTGTTTCGGGTGGTCCGCACCGCCGATGCCGTCGGTGGGCGGCTCGTCGATTTCTCAACTGACATCTACGTTGCCGGTGTAGTGTCCGGGCCACGTCGGGATCAGAAACAGCAGGACGGAGCCGGACGATGGCGGCTGAGTTTGCGGGCAAGATCGAGCTGGATATTCGAGATTCCGAGCCGGACTGGGGGCCGTACGCGGCGCCGACCGCCCCTGCGGGGGCACCCAACATTCTCTACATCGTCTGGGACGACAACGGCATCGCCACGTGGGACTGTTTCGGCGGACTCGTCGAAATGCCGACCATGAGCCGTATCGCGGCACAGGGCGTGCGGCTTTCGCAGTTTCACACCACGGCACTGTGTTCGCCGACGCGGGCGTCACTGTTGACCGGGCGCAACGCGACCACCGTCGGCATGGCAACTATCGAGGAGTTCACCGACGGCTTCCCGAACAGCAACGGACGCATTCCGTTCGACACCGCACTGATCTCTGAGGTGCTCGCCGAGCGCGGCTGGAACACCTACTGTGTGGGCAAGTGGCACCTGACCCCGCTCGAGGAATCGAATCTGGCCGCCACCAAACGTCATTGGCCGCTGTCGCGTGGCTTCGAGCGGTTCTACGGCTTCATGGGCGGCGAAACCGACCAGTGGTATCCCGACCTGGTCTACGACAACCATCCCGTCGCCCCGCCGGCCACTCCCGAAGAGGGCTACCACCTGTCGAAAGACCTGGCCGACAAGACAATTGAGTTTATCCGCGACGCGAAGACGATCGCTGTGGACAAGCCATGGTTCTCCTACGTCTGCCCGGGCGCGGGTCATGCGCCGCATCACGTGTTCAAGGAATGGGCCGACAAGTACGCCGGCACGTTCGATATGGGGTATGAGCGTTATCGCGACATCGTCCTGGAAAACCAGAAAAGGCTGGGCATCGTCCCGCCCGACACCGAGCTGTCGCCGCTCAACCCGTACTCAGATGTCAAGGGCCCCAACGGGGAAGCCTGGCCGCTGCAGGACACCGTGCGGCCCTGGGATAGCCTGGCCGACGAAGAAAAGAAGCTGTTCTGCCGGATGGCTGAGGTATTCGCCGGTTTCCTGTCCTACACCGACGCCCAGCTCGGCCGCATCCTCGATTACCTCGAAGAGTCCGGCCAGCTCGACAACACGATTATCGTGGTGATCTCCGACAACGGCGCCAGCGGCGAGGGCGGCCCGAACGGTTCAGTGAACGAGGTGAAGTTCTTCAACGGATACATCGACACCGTCGAGGAAAGCCTGCGGTTCTACGACAACCTCGGCGGGCCGGACACCTACAACCACTATCCGATCGGGTGGGCGATGGCGTTCAACACGCCGTACAAGCTGTTCAAGCGTTACGCGTCCCACGAGGGCGGCATCGCCGACACCGCAATCATCAGCTGGCCCAACGGAATTCGGGCGCGTGGCGAGGTGCGGGACAACTACGTCAACGTCTGTGACATCACACCTACGGTGTACGACCTGCTCGGCGTCACACCGCCGGACACCGTCAGAGGCATTGCACAGAAGCCACTCGACGGCATCAGCTTCAAAGCGGCACTGGACGATCCGTCTGCAAACACCGGCAAGGACACGCAGTTCTACACGATGCTGGGCACCCGCGGCATCTGGCATCGCGGCTGGTTCGCCAACACCGTGCACGCTGCCACGCCGTCGGGCTGGTCGCACTTCGAGCGGGACCGCTGGGAGCTGTTTCACATCGACGTCGACCGCAGCCAGTGCCACGACCTGTCGTCGCGGGAGCCGGAGAAGCTCGAGGAGATGAAACAGCTCTGGTTCGCCGAAGCGGCCAAGTACAACGGACTGCCGTTGGCCGACTTGAACCTTCTGGAAACCATGACCCGGTGGCGGCCGTATCTCGCCGGCGACAGCAAGAGCTTCACGTACTACCCCAACACCGCCGAAGTGGGAATCGGTGCGGCCGTGGAGATTCGGGGGCAGTCGTTCTCCGTGCTGGCCGAAGTGTCCGTCGACACCACCGGCGCCGAAGGTGTGCTGTTCAAGCAGGGCGGTGCGCACGGCGGGCACGTGCTGTTCGTCCAGGACGGCCGGTTGCACTACGTCTACAACTTCATGGGCGACGAAGAACAGAAGGTCTCGGCACCGGACGCGGTGCCGCTGGGCAGGCACGTCTTCGGTGTCCGCTATGGCCGCGTGGGCACCGTCGAGGGCAGTCACACACCTGTCGGAGAAGTCACGCTCTACGTCGACGAGCAGCCGGTGGCGGCCCGGTCGGAAGTCAAGGCCCACCCCGGCACCTTCGGCCTGGCGGGAGCGAGCCTGTCGGTCGGGCGCAACAGCGGGTCGGCGGTGTCGGCTGCCTACAAGGCGCCGTATGCGTTCACCGGCGGAACTATCGACCAGGTGGTCGTCGACATCTCCGGGCAGCCCTACCAGGATCTGGAGAAGGAGTTGGCGCTGGCGTTCGCGAAGGACTAGAACGACATGCACCGTTCACGATGGCGTGAGCGGCGGAGGTCGGCAGCGGATGCACGCCTTACTCTGGGCACATGCTGACCGAGCTGGTCGAATTGCCCGGCGGGTCGTTCCGGATGGGGTCGACGAGCTTCTACCCCGAAGAGGCGCCCGTCCACACCGCCACTGTCGCCGGGTTCGCGATCGAGCGGCATCCGGTGACGAATCAGCAGTTCGCCGAATTCGTCTCCGCCACAGGGTATTTGACGGTCGCCGAGCAGCCGCTTGATCCTGCGCTGTATCCGGGGGCAGCGGTGGCGGATCTGGTGCCCGGCGCAATGGTGTTCAAGCCCAGCGCCGGCCCCGTCGATCTGCGCGACTGGCGGCAGTGGTGGGACTGGGCGCCCGGGGCGAGCTGGCGCCACCCGTCCGGGCCCGACAGCGACGTCGCCGACAAGCCCGACCACCCCGTCGTACAGATCGCCTACCCGGACGCGTGGGCGTACGCGCAGTGGGCGGGCCGGCGACTGCCCACCGAGGCGGAGTGGGAGTACGCAGCCCGGGCCGGCTCGACGTCGGTGTATCCCTGGGGTGACGAGCCATGCCCCGGCGGCCGGCTGATGGCCAACACGTGGCAGGGCCGCTTCCCCTACCTCAACGACGGCGCCGACGGCTGGGTGGGCACGTCACCGGTCGGCGCGTTTCCGCCCAACGGCTTCGGGCTCGTCGACATGATCGGCAATGTCTGGGAGTGGACCACCACCGAATACTCGTCGCACCACCGGGTCAGCGGTGCGTGCTGTGCACCGTCGAACACCATCCCGTCGGCGGATCCGAGCGTCAACCAGACGCTGAAGGGCGGCTCGCATCTGTGCGCACCCGAGTACTGCCACCGGTACCGCCCCGCCGCCCGCTCTCCGCAGTCCCGCGACACCGCCACCACGCACATCGGGTTTCGGTGCGTCGCAGGCTGACCGTTTAGCCGATTCCTCCAACGGGCAAAGAAGTGCACATGACGCACAGCAACCCCACAGAGAACCACCCTGTCCGCAACGTCGTCGCAGCCGGAACGTCGATCGCCGCCGGTGCATTGCTCTTGGTCACCGGACTGCTGACCTTCTTCCAGGGCGTCTCGGCGGTGGTCAACGACGAGTTGCTGGTGGTCACCGCCGACTACGTGTACAAGTTCAACACCACGGTCTGGGGCTGGATCCACATCGTGCTCGGCATCGTGCTGGCTGCGATAGCCATCGGCCTCATCACCGGCCGGGACTGGGCGCGCGTCGGGGCCATCGTGATCGCGTCGGTGTCGATCGTGGTGATGTTTTTGTGGCTGCCCTACTACCCGGTGTGGTCGCTGGTGGTGATCGCACTGGACGTGATCGTGATCTGGGCTGTCGCGACGTGGGACAGGGGCGCGGGCAGCACCCTCAGATGAGCGCGAGCGTGCGCCGTCGTCCGGGTGGCGGCGGCGCGTCGCTGTGCAAACACGCCCGCTCGCGGGGTGAGGCGGGCAATTTGGCTGCTCGCGGGTCGTCCCCTAGAATCTAGGGGTTGCCTTGGGCAGACCTCGGCTGGCCGCGTTCGCGCTGGTTGGCCCCGCGTGCCCTTCGGTGACGCCAAGACCGCGCACGTTCGGGCTTTCCCTCGGCGTGCACATACCACTGTCGAGGAGATCTTGTGATCCAGCAGGAATCGCGGCTCAAGGTCGCCGACAACACGGGCGCCAAGGAGATCTTGTGCATCCGGGTGCTCGGCGGCTCGTCGCGACGCTACGCCGGCATCGGCGACGTGATCGTCGCGACCGTGAAGGAGGCCATCCCTGGCGCCAACGTCAAGCGCGGCGACGTGGTGCGGGCCGTCGTGGTGCGTACCGCCAAGGAGCGCAGGCGCGCGGACGGCAGCTACATCAAGTTCGACGAGAACGCGGCCGTGATCATCAAGGCCGACAACGATCCACGCGGCACGCGCATCTTCGGGCCCGTCGGCCGCGAGCTGCGCGAGAAGCGGTTCATGAAGATCGTCTCGCTGGCCCCGGAGGTGCTGTAGATGAAGATCCACAAGGGCGACACCGTGCTCGTCATCTCCGGTAAGGACAAGGGCGCCAAAGGCAAGGTGCTCAAGGCGTTCCCGAAAGACAACAAAGTGCTCGTCGAGGGCGTCAACCGGATCAAGAAGCACACCGCCGTCTCCACCAACCAGCGCGGCGCCCGCTCGGGCGGCATCGTCACGCAGGAAGCGCCGATTCACGTCAGCAACGTGATGATCGTCGACTCCGACGGCAAGCCCACCCGCGTCGGCTACCGCATCGACGAAGAGACCGGCAAGAAGGTTCGCGTCTCCAAGCGCAACGGCAAGGACATCCCATGACGACGGTCGAGAAGACCCAGCCCCGCCTCAAACTCCGCTACCGCGAAGAGATCCGTGCCGCGCTGCAGCAGCAGTTCGGCTACGCGAACGTGATGCAGATCCCGGGCATCGTCAAGGTCGTCGTCAACATGGGCGTCGGCGACGCCGCCCGCGACGGCAAGCTGATCAACGGCGCAGTCAACGACCTGGCGCTGATCACCGGCCAGAAGCCCGAGATCCGGCGGGCCCGCAAGTCGATCGCGCAGTTCAAGCTCCGCGAAGGCATGCCGATCGGCGCGCGGGTGACGCTGCGCGGCGACCGGATGTGGGAGTTCTTGGACCGGTTGATCACGATCGCGCTGCCGCGTATCCGCGACTTCCGCGGGTTGAGCCCCAAACAGTTCGACGGCACCGGCAATTACACCTTCGGGCTCACCGAGCAGTCGGTGTTCCACGAGATCGACGTGGACAAGATCGACCGGCCGCGCGGCATGGACATCACCGTCGTCACCTCGGCGACGACCGACGAGGAAGGGCGAGCGCTGTTGCGGGCACTCGGCTTTCCGTTCAAGGAGAACTGATGGCGAAGAAGGCCTTGGTCAACAAGCAACAGCGCAAGCCGAAGTTCAAGGTGCGCGCGTACACGCGGTGCAGCCGGTGTGGCCGTCCGCACGCGGTGTATCGCAAGTTCGGCCTGTGCCGAATCTGCCTGCGGGAGTTGGCGCATGCCGGTCAGTTGCCGGGCGTGCAGAAGAGCAGTTGGTGAAGAGGACGCCGTTATGACAATGACCGACCCGATCGCAGACTTTCTGACGCGTCTGCGCAACGCCAACTCGGCGTACCACGACGAAGTTCGGCTGCCGCACAGCAAGATCAAGGCCAACATCGCCGAGATCCTCAAGAACGAGGGCTACATCGCGGACTACCGCACCGAGGATGCCCGCGTCGGCAAATCGCTTGTGGTGCAACTGAAGTACGGTCCCAGCCGGGAACGAAGCATCGCCGGACTGCGGCGCGTGTCCAAGCCCGGCCTGCGGGTGTACGCCAAGTCCACCAACCTGCCGCGGGTGCTCGGCGGCTTGGGTGTGGCCATCATCTCCACCTCGTCGGGTCTGAAGACCGACCGTCAGGCGGCCCGCGAGGGCGTCGGTGGCGAAGTCCTCGCGTACGTGTGGTGAGGGGGAACGGAACAGATGTCGCGTATTGGTAAGCAGCCGATTCCCGTTCCGGCGGGCGTCGACGTCACGATCGACGGCCAGAACGTCTCGGTGAAGGGACCCAAGGGCGAGCTCGCGTTGCAGGTTGCCGAGCCGATCACCGTGTCACGCAACGACAACGGTGAGATCATCGTCAGCCGGCCGAACGACGAGCGGCGCAACCGCTCGCTGCACGGACTGTCGCGCACGCTGGTGAGCAACCTGGTCACCGGTGTGACGCAGGGCTACACCACGAAAATGGAGATTCACGGCGTCGGCTACCGCGTGCAGCTGAAGGGCAACAACCTCGAATTCGCGCTCGGCTACAGCCATCCAGTGGTGATCGAGGCGCCTGAGGGCATCACGTTCGCGGTGGAAAGCCCGACCAAGTTCTCGGTTTCGGGCATCGACAAGCAGAAGGTGGGCCAGGTCTCGGCGAACATCCGCCGGTTGCGCCGTCCGGACCCGTACAAGGGCAAGGGCGTGCGCTACGAGGGCGAGCAGATCCGCCGCAAGGTCGGAAAGACGGGCAAGTAAATGACGAGTACCGAAAACAAGCACAAGCCGGTCGGCCAGAGCGTGGCCGCTGTCCGGCGTGCCGGGCGGCTGCGCCGCCACGCCAGGCTGCGCAAGAAGCTGTCGGGAACGGCCGAACGCCCCCGCTTGGTGGTGCACCGGTCGTCGCGGCACATTCACGTGCAGCTGGTCAACGACCTCACCGGCACCACGCTGGCCGCCGCGTCGTCCATCGAGGCCGATGTGCGGGCAGTGCAGGGCGACAAGAAGGCTCACAGCGTGCGGGTGGGGCAGTTGATCGCCGAGCGCGCCAAGGCTGCTGGCATCGACACCGTGGTGTTCGACCGCGGCGGCTACACCTATGGCGGCCGGATCGCCGCGCTGGCCGATGCGGCGCGAGAAGGCGGGCTGAAGTTCTGATGACTTTGACTTTCGACGAAGGGACAGCATGATGGCCGAGCAGGCGGGTGGCCCGCCGGTATCCGAGGGCCGCACCGAAACTCGCGACCAGCGCGACGGGCCCCGCGAGGGGCGCGGCCGCCGCGAGGGCCGTGGCCGCGACGGCGGCGAGAAGAGCAACTACCTCGAGCGCGTCGTCGCGATCAACCGCGTGTCCAAGGTGGTCAAGGGCGGCCGCCGGTTCAGCTTCACCGCGCTGGTGATCGTCGGCGACGGCAACGGGATGGTCGGTGTCGGCTACGGCAAGGCCAAAGAGGTGCCGGCCGCGATCGCCAAGGGCGTGGAGGAAGCGCGCAAGAACTTCTTCCGGGTGCCGCTGATCGGCGGCACGATCACCCATCCCGTACAGGGCGAAGCCGCCGCGGGCGTGGTGCTGCTGCGCCCGGCCAGCCCGGGTACCGGCGTGATCGCCGGCGGCGCCGCGCGTGCAGTGCTGGAATGTGCCGGCGTGCATGACATTCTGGCCAAGTCGCTGGGCAGCGACAACGCGATCAACGTGGTGCATGCGACGGTGGCCGCGCTGAAGCTGCTGCAGCGTCCGGAGGAAGTGGCGGCCCGCCGCGGTCTGCCGATCGAGGACGTCGCGCCGGCCGGCATGTTGCGTGCTCGGCGCGAGAACGCAGCGCTCGCGGCGTCGGCGGCGCGTGAAGGAACGGCGTGACCATGGCAGACGTTCGAATCACCCAGGTGCGCAGCACCATCGGCGCCCGCTGGAAGCAGCGGGAAAGCCTGCGGACATTGGGCCTGCGGCGCATCCGTCATTCCGTGGTGCGTGAGGACAATCCGCAGACCCGTGGCCTGATCGCGGTGGTGCGCCACCTCGTGGAAGTAGAAGCAGTCGAGGCGAACAAATGACGATCAAGCTGCACGACCTCAAACCCGCACCCGGGTCGAAAACCAAGCGCACCCGCGTCGGCCGCGGTGAGGGCTCGAAGGGCAAGACCGCCGGCCGCGGCACCAAGGGCACCAAGGCACGCAAGAACGTGCCGGTGACATTCGAGGGTGGCCAGATGCCGATCCACATGCGGCTGCCGAAGCTGAAGGGCTTCCGCAACCGCTTCCGCACCGAGTACGCCGTCGTCAACGTCGGCGACATCAACCGGCTGTTCCCCGAGGGCGGCGAGGTCGGCATCGACGAGCTGGTGGCCAAGGGAGCGGTGCGCAAGAACACCCTCGTCAAGGTGCTCGGCGACGGCAAGCTCGGCGTCAAGGTGTCGGTGAGCGCGCACAAGTTCAGCGGCAGTGCCCGCGAAAAGATCACCGCCGCAGGCGGATCCGTCACCGAGCTGTCCTAGCCTCATCGCGCCGAGCGTGCCCGCGCGGCGGTGACGAAACGTCGCGGTAACGAAGCGTTTCCTCACGGCAATCTGCAGAAGTTAGCGTGCCTGCGATGCGAAAGCGAGGTGAGCAACTGTGACGAAAACGGTCCTGGTGACACTCGGCGCGGCAGGGATTGCGGCGATGACGGTTCTGACCGTCGTGTTCGGCAGCAGCCAGCAGGCCAGCGCCGACAACAAGTTCGGCGGCGCCGGCACCACGATCACCCAGTCGACGCCGCCGAGCGTTCCGGAGACCCCGTCGGCTGCGCCTGCGGTGAAGGCCACACCGTACGGCGGCTAGCCACCCGGTTGCGCCGGCTCGCCAGCGCATAGGGTGACGGTATGTTCAGCTTCCTGCCCGGCGTACCCGACCTCGACGACCTGAGATCCCTGAGCCGCAAGGTCGACACGGCCCGGCATCACGGCATCCCGAAGGGCTGCGTGCTGGAACTCGATCTGCAGGCGGTACCGCCGGAGACCGGAGGCTTCGATCCATTGGCGGTGATCACCGGCGGCGGGCGCCCGTTGCTGTTGCGCGAGGCCGTCGCCGCGATTCATCGGGCCGCCGATGACAATCGAGTCAGCGGGCTGATCGCGCGCGTGCAGATCCCGGCCGCACCTGCGGGGCCGATACAAGAACTGCGCGACGCGATCGCGGCGTTCACCGCAGCGAAACCGTCGCTGGCGTGGGCCGAAACATACCCCGGCACACTGGCTTACTACCTCGCGTCGGCGTTTCGCGAGGTGTGGATGCAACCCTCAGGCACCGTCGGGCTGGTGGGGTTCGCCGCCCATGCGCTGTTTCTGCGCGGGGCACTGGAAAAGGCCGGCATCGACGCGCAATTCGTCGCGCGCGGCGAATACAAGTCGGCGGCAAACCTTTTCACTCAAGACAGCTACACCGACGCCCACCGCGAAGCCGACACCCGACTGGTGGAGAGCCTGCACAGCCAGGTGTGGCAAGCGATCGCAGAGTCGCGCAAGCTCGATGTCGCCGACGTCGACGCGCTCGCCGACCGCGCGCCCCTGCTGCGTGACGACGCGGTCGCCGGCGGGCTGGTGGACCGGATCGGCTTCCGCGACGAGGCATACGCCCGCATCGCCGAGCTGGTCGGCGCCGACACCGACGACCCCGAGAAGGAACCGCCGCGGCTGTATCTCGCCCGCTACGCTCGCACGCAGCGCCCGAGCTTGCCCACGCCGAAAGTGCCTGGGCGCAAAGACAAGCCGACGATCGCCGTCGTCACCGTGGCGGGTGCAATCGTCAGCGGCCGCGGCGGCCCGCGGCCATTGCCGTTGGGATCGAACAGCTCTGGCGGCGACACCATCGCCGCGGGACTGCGCGAGGCCGGTGCCGCCGACGACATCGCCGCTGTGGTGCTGCGCGTCGACAGCCCGGGTGGGTCCGTCACCGGCTCGGAGACCATCTGGCGCGAGGTCAACCGCCTTCGCGGCCAAGGCAAGCCGGTGGTCGCGTCGATGGGCTCGGTCGCCGCTTCCGGTGGGTACTACGTGTCGATGGCCGCCGACGCGATCGTCGCCAACCCCGGCACCATCACCGGCTCGATCGGTGTGGTCACCGGCAAACTCGTCGCTCGCGAGCTCAAGGACAAGCTGGGGGTGCGCTCAGATGCCGTGCGCACTAACGCAAATGCCGACGCCTGGTCCATGGACACCCCTTTCACCGAGGAGCAGCGCGCCCAGGTCGAAGCAGAGGCCGACCTCTTCTACGAGGACTTCGTCAAGCGCGTCGCCGACGGTCGCAACCTTTCGGTCGACGACGTCGACAAGGTGGCTCGCGGCCGGGTGTGGACAGGCGCAGATGCCCTCGACCGCGGCCTGGTCGACGAACTCGGCGGGCTGCGCACAGCAATCCGGCGTGCGAAGATCCTGGCCGGCTTGGACGCCGACGAAGAGGTCCACATCGTCAGTTATCCCGGCGCGTCGTGGCTGGAGTTTCTGCGGCCCCGGCCGTCGTCACAACCCGCCGCCGCGTCGCTACCGGAAGCCGTAGCCGTGGTCCTGGGCCGATCGGTCGCCGGGCTGGTCGACCAGGCCGGGCGCGCCGTCAGCGGCGCCCAGGTGCTGTGGCTGGGGGAGCACCGCTTCTGAGCGCTTGGCTACATCAGCACCGCGCTGACGTAGCTCAGATCCGCGAACGGCGTCATCGCCTCATCTTCGGGGAACTCGAACCCGTTGTCCGCGTAGGCTTCTCGCATCGTCAGGGCTGACACCTGCCACCCCAGCGAGGTGAGGTATTCGGTGACGTGGCTGCGTTCGCCGTCGTAGATCAGCTCGGAGAAGTCGAAGTCGGGGCCGTACTTCTTCATCCGCTCCTTGATGCGCTGCGACCGTTCGTCGGAGAAGACGTTGGTGCCCGGGATGTGCTCGGTGGCCACCCGACTGCCCGGCACGCTCAACTCGGTGATCGTGTCGAACAGCTTGTCCTGGGCGTCCGGCGGCAGGTAGATCAGCAGCCCCTCGGCGCTCCACGCCGTGGGTGTGCTGGGGTCGAAGCCGTTGTCCAGCAATGCCTTTCGCCAGTCGTCGCGCAGGTCGATGGCGACGGGGGGGTGGCCGGCCGTAGGCTGGGCGCCCAATTGCGCCAGCGTCCTGGTCTTGAAGTCGATGACCTCCGGCTGGTCCACCTCGTAGACCACTGTGCCGTCCGGCCACGGCAGCCGGTATGCCCGCGCATCAAGCCCGGCGGCCAGGATCACGGCTTGACGCACACCGGCGGCGCCGGCGTCGGTGAACACGTTGTCGAAGAACCGCGTGCGCACGGCGATGCCCTCGGCGGAGCGCCGGACGCTGAACTGCGGGTCCACTTCCGACAGGTCGATCTCGCCGTCGAGCACCTGGTTGAAGTAGCGATGGCCGACCGCTCGCACCAGCGGCTCGGCGTACGGGTCGTCGATCAGGCGCTCACGCGTGCCCAGCGCACGCTGCGTCGCGACCATCGTCGCGGTGGCGCCCACGCTCGTGGTCAAATCCCAGGTGTCGTTGTCGGTTCTGGCCATGGCTGCTCCTTCAGTCGCGGACCGCCGTGACGGCAACGCTGTTTCGCATGGGCGCGGTCGAGTCGTCGGTGGCCATCTTGCGGCCGTACTTGGCGAACACCTCGGCCCGCGTCTCGGTCGACACCCGCCAGCCCAGCCCGGCGAGGTAGTCGGTGGCCGGGGTGCGGTCCTCGTGATACATCAGCTCCGAGAGGTCGAGGTCGAAGCCGCGCTCGCGAAATCTGCGCGCCATCTCCTTCTGCCGCTCGGCGATCGCCGACGGGCCGTCCGGGTGGTACTCGGTGGCCAGCCGGCTACCCGCGGCGCTCAACGCGGTGATGTTGTCGAACAGCCGGTCCTGTGCGTCAGGCGGCAGGTAGGCCAGCAACCCCTCGGCGCTCCACGCCGTCGGGCGCGTTTGGTCAAATCCGTTGGCCCGCAATGCCGCCGGCCAGTCGTCGCGCAGGTCGACGGCGACGGTCCGGTGCTCGACGGGCGGCTCGGCGCCGAGCTCGGCCAGCGTGCGGGTCTTGAAGTCGATGACCGCCGGCTGGTCGATCTCGAACACGACGGTGCCAGCCGGCCAGGGCAGCCGGTAGGCGCGGGAGTCCAGACCGGAGGCCAGGATCACGACCTGCCGGATGCCGGCGTCGCCGGAGTCTGGGCCCGATGTCGCCGCCGAAACGGCTTCGACGAAGAAGTCGTCGAAGAACTTGGTCCGCACTGCCATGACCTCGATGATCGGCAGCGTGTCCTGCGGCTCATCCGGGTCGTCGGCCAACGAGATCTCGCCGTCGAGGGCCTTGACGAAGAAATCGATGCCGACCGCCCGCACCAGCGGCTCGGCGAACGGGTCGGTAATTAGCGGATCGGGTGCCCGGCTCGCCATCGCCCGCGCCGCGGCGACCATCGTCGCGGTCGCGCCCACGCTGGACGCCAGGTCCCAGGTGTCGTTGTCGGTGCGTGCCATTGCGTGTCCTCTACTTCAGGGTGGCGTCGACGTAGAGCAGTTCACCAAAACTCGGTACATAGTCGTTGGGCGGCAGCCCGTAGCGCACGAACAGCTCCGAGGCGGTCGCGCCCGTCGTCTCCCAGCCGTGTGCGGCCAGATATGCCGGCGCCGGGGTGCGCTCGCCGATGTACACCAGATCGGCCAGGTTGATGTCGAAGCCGTGCCGCTGCCAGCGTTCCGACGCCGTGCGCATCCGCTTCTCGATCTCGGCTCGGTCCAGGGCGCCGGGGTTGGCCGCCGTCTCGGTGGCGAACCGGCTGCCTGAAGCGCTGAGTGCGGTGACGTCGTCGAGCAGCCGGTCCTGCGCGTCGGGTGGCAGGTAGCCCAGCAGTCCCTCGGCGATCCAGGCCGCCGGCCGGTCCGGGTCGAACCCGGCGTCGCGCAGCGCGCCCGGCCAGTCGTTGCGCAGGTCGACCGCGAGGGCGCGGCGATCGGCCGTCGGCTCGGCGCCGAGCCCGGCGAGCGTGCGTGTCTTGAAGTCGACGACTGCGGGCTGGTCGATCTCGAACACGACGGTGGCCGCCGGCCACGGTAGCCGGTAGGCGCGCGAGTCCAGGCCGGAGGCGAGGATGACGGCCTGGCGGATGCCGGCGTCGCCGGCCTGGAGGAAGAAATCGTCGAAGAACTTGGTGCGCACCGCGATCCCGTCGACGAAGCGCCGCGCGCCCGTCTCCGCGTCGTCGTCGACCTCGGCGAATGTGACCACGCCGGTGGCCAGCTTGGTGAAGACGTCAACGCCGACGGCCGACACCAACGGCTCCGCAAACGGGTCGCTGATCAGCGGGCGCTCGGCCCGGCTCGCCGCGGCACGGGCCGCCGCGACCATCGTGGCGGTGACGCCCACGCTGGACGCAAGGTCCCAGGTGTCGTTGTCGGTCCGTGGCATCGGGCTCCTCATTACTTAGCTGATGTAACTGTACGCCGCTTTTCTGGGCGCCCTCTTCAGCGCACTGACGGCAGTGCGCAACTGTTAGTCTCGTAGACTGTTTGTCGCCTGACATCCGCCTGGGGCGGGGATCGGCGCGACCCGCAAGAACCTGACAGACCCGACCAACCCGACGCTGGTGATAACCAGCTCATTGCATGCCGCCGACGCTCGGCTGCGCAGGAGGAAGAGTGCTTTCGGCTTTCATCTCGTCACTGCGGACAGCCGACCTGCGAAACAAGATCCTGTTCACGCTGGGAATCCTGTTGCTGTACCGGCTCGGCGCCTCGCTGCCGTCGCCGGGGGTCAACTACCAGAACGTCGACAAGTGCATCAACGAGCTGGCCGGCGGTGACAACGCCCAGATCTACTCGCTGATCAACCTGTTCTCCGGTGGTGCGCTGCTGCAGCTGTCGGTGTTCGCGGTGGGCGTGATGCCCTACATCACCGCCAGCATCATCGTGCAGCTGCTCACCGTGGTGATCCCGCGGTTCGAGGAGCTGCGCAAAGAGGGCCAGTCCGGCCAGACGAAGATGACGCAGTACACGCGCTACCTGGCGATCGCGCTGGCCATGCTGCAGGCGGGCGGCATCGTCGCGTTCGCGGGCAGCGGCAACCTGCTGCAAGGCTGTTCGGTGGGCCACGAGATCATCGCCGACCAGTCGATCTTCACGCTGGTGGTGATCACGTTGGTGATCACGGCCGGCGCCGCGCTGGTGATGTGGATGGGCGAGCTGATCACCGAGCGGGGCATCGGCAACGGCATGTCGCTGCTGATCTTCGCCGGCATCGCGGCGCGCATCCCGGCCGAAGGCAAGAGCATCCTCGACTCGCGCGGCCCCGGAATCTTCGCCGCGGTGTGCGTGGCCGCGCTGGTGATCATCATCGGCGTGGTGTTCGTCGAGCAGGGCCAGCGCCGCATCCCGGTGCAGTACGCCAAGCGCATGGTCGGCCGGCGCATGTACGGCGGCACCTCCACGTACCTGCCGCTGAAGGTCAACCAGGCCGGCGTCATCCCGGTGATCTTCGCGTCGTCGCTGATCTACATCCCGCACCTGGTCACCCAGATCGTGCGCAGTCGCAGCGCCACACCGGGCACCAGCTGGTGGGAGAAGTTCGTCGGAAGCTATCTCGCCGACCCCAGCAACCCTGCCTACATCGCGATCTACTTCGGCCTGATCGTGTTTTTCACGTACTTCTACGTGTCGATCACATTCAACCCGGATGAGCGAGCCGACGAGATGAAGAAGTTCGGTGGCTTCATCCCCGGCATCCGACCCGGCCGTCCGACCGCCGATTACCTGCGCTACGTGCTCAACCGCATCACGCTGCCCGGGTCGATCTATCTGGGCGTCATCGCGGTCCTGCCCAACCTGTTCCTCGAGATCGGCAGCGGCGGCGGCGCGCAGAACCTGCCGTTCGGCGGGACCGCGGTTCTGATCTTGATCGGCGTCGGGTTGGATACGGTCAAACAGATCGAAAGCCAACTGATGCAGCGCAACTATGAAGGATTCCTGAAGTGAGACTCGTTCTGCTCGGCCCGCCGGGCGCCGGTAAAGGGACGCAGGCGGCCAAGCTGGCCGAGAAGTTCGGGATCCCGCAGATCTCCACGGGCGACCTGTTCCGCAGCAACATCAGCGAGGGCACCGAGCTCGGGCTGGAGGCCAAACGGTACCTCGACGCCGGCGACCTGGTGCCCTCGGAGCTGACCAACGCCCTGGTAGAAAAACGCATCGACGAACCCGACGCCGCCGAGGGGTTCATCCTGGACGGCTACCCGCGCTCCGTGGAGCAGGCGGAGGCGCTCACCCGGATGCTGGCCGACCGCGGCACCAAGCTGGACGCGGTGCTGGAATTCCGGGTCTGCGAGGAAGAGCTGCTCAAGCGGCTCAAGGACCGCGGCCGCGCCGACGACACCGAAGAGATCATCCACAACCGGATGAAGGTCTACCGCGACGAGACGGCACCGCTGCTGGAGTACTACGACGGCACCGTGAAGGCCGTCGACGCGGTCGGCACCATGGACGAGGTCTTCGCCAGGGCGTTGCGCGCCCTCGGTAAGTGACGTGATCGCGCTGCCGGGACTGCGCAATCGCAAGGTCGTCCCGCAACGCAGCGCGGGTGAACTCGACGCGATGGCCGCTGCCGGGTCGCTGGTGGCGGCCGCACTTCGTGCCGTGCAGGCGGCCGCTGGGCCGGGAGTGTCGACGCACGAACTCGACCAGATCGCCGAAGCGGTGATCCGCGACGGCGGCGGCATCCCGTCGTTCCTGGGCTACCACGGCTATCCGGCCACCATCTGCTCGTCGGTGAACAATCGCGTGGTGCACGGCATTCCGTCGACGACCGAGATCCTGGCCGAGGGCGATCTGGTGTCGATCGACTGCGGTGCGATCGTCGACGGCTGGCACGGTGACGCCGCCGTGACGTTCGGCGTGGGTGAGCTGACTGCCGTCGACGCCGCGCTCTCCCAGGCCACCCGGGAGTCGCTGGAAGCCGGGATCGCCGCGATGGTGCCGGGCAACCGGCTCACCGATGTGTCGCATGCCGTGGAGCAGGCCACCCACGCCGCCGAGGCGCGCTACGACCGCGCGTTCGGCATCGTCGAGGGTTACGGCGGCCACGGCATCGGCCGGCGCATGCACATGGATCCGTTCCTGCCCAACGAGGGCGCGCCGGGCCGCGGGCCGTACCTGGCGTCCGGGTCGGTGCTGGCCATCGAGCCGATGCTGACGTTGGGCACCACCAAGACCGTCATCCTCGACGACCAGTGGACCGTCGTGACCGCCGACGGCTCGCGTGCGGCGCACTGGGAGCACACCGTGGCCGCCACCGACGACGGGCCGCGTATCCTGACGCTCTAGCGCGCTGTAGCAGCGCCCGCCGGCTGCCCGAGGCGAATCGCTGAAAACCCCACGAGCTGCGCATTCGTGGGCCTATGAATGAACCGGAATACCGCCAACGTCGTGTCACAGACGGAGGTTGGTAATGGACGACCCAGAAGCCGCCATGATGCGGGCGCTCTACGACGAGCACGCCGCGGCGCTGTGGCGTTACGCCTTGCGGCTGACTGGGGACAGGGCTCGTGCGGAGGACGTGGTGCAAGAGACGCTGCTGCGGGCGTGGCGTCATCCCGAGGTGACCGGAGACGCCGAGCGATCGGCGCGGGCATGGCTGTTCACGGTCGCGCGTAACCTCGTCATCGACGAGCGGCGCAGCGCGCGGTACCGCAGCGAGTCGAGCAGCCCCGACATCCAGAACCTGCCCGACCGTGCCGGGCCCGACGAGGTGGATTCCGCGCTGGACCGGCTGCTTTTGGCCACCGCGCTCAGCCAGCTCACCGATGAACACCGTGCGGTGATCCGGCGGGCCTACTACCAGGGCTGGAGCACCGCCCAAATCGCGACGGACTTACAGATAGCGGAGGGCACCGTGAAATCCCGCCTTCACTACGCCGTGCGGGCGTTGCGGCTCAATCTGCAGGAAATGGGGGTGACACGGTGACGCAATTCGGGTTTCCCCAAGGCGACGTAGCCGACGGCGACCGCTACGTGACGTGGGACGCCGCCTACGTCCTCGGTTCGCTGTCCAGCAACGACCGTCGTGAATACGAGGCGCACCTGGAAACCTGCGAACGCTGTCGCGCTGCCGTCGCGGAAATCAGCGGCATTCCGGCTCTGCTGGCCAAGCTGGATCTCGACGACGTCCGCGCGCTCGACGACGCGCAACCCGAGCCGCCGCTGCGGCCCGAGGTCCTCGACTCGGTGCTGGACAAGGTGCGCTGGCGGCGCAGGCGTTCGCGCTGGCTCACCTCCGCGGCGGTGGGGCTGGCGGCCGCGCTGCTCGCGGTGGCGGTGATGATCGCGATCCGGCCCGACACGGTGGGATCGCAGAACGACTCTCCGCAGACCACCGCCCAGGGCCTGGAGATGAAGCATGTGTCCGATACGACGATCAACGCCAGCATCACGATGACCTCGTTCAGCTGGGGCACCCGCATCGACATGGCCTGCTCCTACGGCGACTGGGGCAACAGCGGCAGCACCGAACCGCAGACTCTGGGGATGGTGGTCGTGGGCCGCGACGGCAGTCGCACACAGGTTGCGACATGGCTCGGGCTATCCGGCGCGACGGCGCTGCCGAGTGCCAACACTCCGCTGCCGAAGGACGAAATCGCTGCGGTGCAACTGGTTTCGGCCGACAACGATCGCGTTCTGCTCGAAAGCCGGCTGTGATCCTGTTCACGCCGTGAACCCAGCGCCCTGACGGGTCGTGTACTTGTCAGGCGCTACGCAAGGCAGGTGGGTTCATGGCAAGGCAGTACCGGGTGGTCGACCACATCGTCGAACACCTCGCCGCCATCGGGATCACCCACCTCTTCGGCGTCGACGGCGCGAACATCGAAGACCTCTACGACGCCGCGCATTTCCGGCCGGACATCACCGCAGTGCCGGCCAAGCACGAGTTCTCGGCAGCCACCATGGCCGACGGCTACAGCCGCAGCGGCGCAGGCTTGGGCGTGGTGGCGGCCACCTCCGGCGGCGGCTCGCTGAACGTGGTGCCCGGGCTGGGCGAGGCGCTGGCCAGCCGGGTTCCTGTGCTGGCCCTGATCGGGCAGCCGCCCACGGCGCTCGACGGCCGCGGCAGCTTCCAGGACACCAGCGGCCGCAACGGCGCCTTGGACGCACACGCTCTGTTCTCGGCGGTGTCGGTGTACTGCGAGCGGGTCACCACGCCCGCGGACATCATGCCCGCGTTGACCCGTGCGATCGCCGCGGCCCGCACCGGCGGTCCGGCAGTTCTGTTGCTGCCCAAGGACATTCAGCAGGCCAAGATCAACTGCACACCGCCGGGCGATCCGGGCTTGCACCACCAGATCGGCGATCCGCATCCGATCGCGCGCGCGTTGCGCCGTGCGGTCGGGCCGGTGACCATCATCGCCGGCGAGCAGGTGGCCCGCGACGACGCCCGCGCCGAACTCGAACAGCTGCGCGCGGTGCTGCGGGCGCGGGTCGCCACGGTGCCCGACGCCAAAGACACGGCAGGCGTTCCCGGGCTCGGCTCGTCGTCAGCTCTCGGGGTGACCGGCGTGATGGGGCACCCGGGTGTCGCCGACGCGGTGGCGCGCAGCGGGCTGTGCCTGCTGGTGGGCACCAGGCTGTCGGTCACCTCCCGCGCGGGACTCGACGACGTGCTGGCGTCGGTTCCCACAGTCTCGCTGGGCTCGGCGCCGCCATACCTGCCGTGCACGCACGTGCACACCGACGACTTGCGCGGCTCGCTGACGCTGCTCACCTTGGCGCTGGCCGGCTCCGGCAGGCCGGCGGGAATCCGCGTGCCGGATTCCGTTGGGCGCAGCGAACTCTCGCCGCCCCCGTACGACGGACCCGGTATCCGGTACCGCGACGCGATGGCCGTCCTGGACAAGGCACTGCCCGTCGGCGTCGACGTGGTCGTCGACGCCGGCAACACCGGCGCCGCGGCGATCCACTACCTGCCGGTCCGTCGCGACGGACGGTTCCTGGTGGCGCTGGGCATGGGCGGAATGGGCTACAGCTTCGGCGCGGGTATCGGCATGGCCTTCGCTCGACGCCGCCGGACCGTGGTGATCGCCGGCGACGGCTCGTTCTTCATGCACGGCATGGAGATTCACACCGCCCTGCAATACGGGCTGCCGGTGACGCTGGTGTTGTTCAACAACAATGCGCACGCGATGTGCGTGACCCGCGAACAGCTGTTCTACGACGACCTCTACAGCTACAACAGGTTTCGGCCGGCCAACCTCGGGGCTGGCCTGGCCGCGATGTTTCCCGAGCTGCCTTCCGTCGACGTGGCCGACACCGCCCACTTCGCCGATGCTGTGCGCGCCGCGCTGAGCGTCGACGGGCCGTCGGTGGTGAGCGTGGAATGCGCCGCCGACGAGATCCCGCCGTTCGCGCCGTTCCTCACCGCCGGCGCATCCAAAGCCCAAGGCGTCAACAATCATTCGATCCCGAAGGAGAATCCCCGCGATGTCGTTGCCAGCACTTGAGGACATCACCTCGCATCACCTTGCCGAAACCGGTGCCGCTGGCCCCATCGAGGGCCTGATCCGGATCGAGACCACTCCCAAAGAGAAGGCCACCCCGCTGATCATGGAACAGATGCGGTCGGTCTACCCGCACGACATGGTGTTCGGCGAATACTGCACCGTGAACGACTACATCGACTGCCCGCCCGGCGAGCTGTTCGACTACATGGCCGACACCCGCAGCCTCGAAGAGTGGACCTACAGCCTGCGGGGCTTCGCCCCGACCGAGGAACCGGGCCTGTGGATCGCACACGACAAACTCGGAGCAGCCACCGAATCTCAGCCTGGCAGTGCGATTTTCACTCGCACTGTGGCCAACTCGCAAGCGCGTACCGTCGACTATCACTGCGCGTGGGACCAGGGCAAGCACCTGTGGATGATCTACCTGATGCGCATCGTCGACGCGCAGCTGGTGTTCGACAAACCAGGCTCGGTGGTGTTGTGGACCAACTGCCATCACCCGTTCTACGACAAGAATCCCTATCCGGAGACCGCGCCGCCGAAGCGGCCGGTGTGGGTGGGCGATTTCTGGGACATGTTCGGACCCGGGCATCTGCTCGAGCTCAAGAACCTCAAGGCGATTGCCGAATACCGCCACCACAACGGCCTGCCGGTGACCCCGGACTGGATGAGATGAGGATCCGATGAGCAGTATTCCCGTCAGCCTGGTCGACGTGTCGACGTACCTTCCCGGGGCGCCGATACCCGCCGATTACTACGCGCAGTTCGCCGAATCGGACGACTTGCGCGACAACGTGATGTTCCGGGCGCCCAAGTTCCGTCATCACGTCGGTAAGGACGAGACCGCGACCGACATGATCGAGCAGGCCGCCGCCGGACTGATCGCCCGCCACGGCGAAGACGCAGTCACCGGCGCAGACGTGTTGCTGACGCACACGCAGCTGCCCGACATCCCCGTCTTCGGCTGCGGCAGCAGCGTCGCCGATCGCCTCGGTATGCGCCCGGAGTGGGTCTTCGACCTGCACAACGGCGGATGCGCGGTGTTCGTGCTGATGATCAAGCTCGCGCGTCAGCTGCTGACCTCGGGCGCAGGGCGTTCCGCGCTGCTGTGCATCGCGCAGAATTCGGCCGGAAAGGTGTTCGACCAAGAGAAGGTCCGCACGAAGGCGCAGGCAGCGGTTCCCGGAGACGGCGCGGCGGTCGCGTTGGTGACGGTGTCGGACTCGTCGCCCGTGCTCGACGTCGAGTGCCGCACGTATGGCGAGTATTCGGCCGACATGACGATCTCCTTCGACGTGCCGCGCAGGTGGTGGGAAGCCGGTCCGGGACAGGGCAGCGTCGGCTTTACGGAAGGCAAGATCACCAAGGTGCTGGCGCGGGGCAACCGGCTGGTGCCCGAGGTGTCCTACGCAGTCTGCGACCGAATCGGCCTGCAGCCCAAACAGATCGACGTGCTGGTGACGAACCAGCCCAACCGGGCGTTCCTGCGCAACTGGCGCGAAGCGCTCGAGCTGCCGCGAGAGCGGCACGTGGACACGTTCGATCAGTGCGGCAATCTCTTCGGTGCCGGTATTCCGGTGAACCTGGACCGGGCGATCTCCGACGGCCGGCTCGAGGAAGGCGACGTGGTGATGATGTCGGGGTTCGCCCACGCCGGTGACTTCGCCGGTGCTGCGGCAGTGCGGTGGGGCGGCCGGGGCTGATGGCGTTTCCACAGCACGAGACCACCGTCGCCGAGGTCGTCGGGGCGCTGCCCGACGCTGTCGACCCATATGCGTTGTCGCTCAACGAGAATCCGTTCCCCCCGCTGCCCGCCGTGCGCGCCGCTCTCGTGAAGGCAATCGACGTTGCGAACCGCTATCCGGAGTTTCTGCCGCTGCAGCTGCGCAGCCTGATCGCGGGCCGGGTGCATGTCCGGGAGGACCAGGTAGTGCTCGGTGCGGGTGCGACGGGCGTGGTGTTGCAGCTGCTGCAGGCCGTGACGCGGCCCGGCGACAAGATCGCGATGACGTCACCGACGTTCGACGGCTACCCGATCTTCGCGCAGATGGCGCGACTCGTGTCGGTGCCCGTGCCGCTGGATCCGCACGGGCATCATGACCTCGACGCGCTCGCCGACGCGGCGCGCACCGCGAAGGTGGTCGTGCTGTGCCGGCCACACAACCCGTCGGGAACGCTGGAGCCGGCAGCCGACGTGGTGAGGTTTCTGCGGCGCGTGCCGCCGGACACCCTGGTGCTGCTCGACGAGGCCTACGTCGAATTCGTCGCACCCGAACACCGCCTCGACGCACCGGCGCTGGTGCGGGAGTTCCCGAATGTGTTTGTGCTGCGGACCTTTTCGAAAGCGTATGGGCTCGCCGGACTGCGCATCGGATACGGGTTCGGCGCACCCGAGCTGGCCAAGCAGCTGTGGACGCTACAGCTGCCGTTCGGCGTCGGCATCACCAGCGCGGTCGCGGTGGCAGCTTCCTATGATGCGGAAAACCAACTGCGCCAACGCATCCGGTTCATCTCGGCCGAGCGGTGCTATCTGCAGCGGCGGCTCCGGGCGCTGGGCGTATACAGCTATGACGCGCATGCGAACTTCGTGTACCTGCCCGCCCGCGGCGGACGCAGCTGGCGCGAGGCGTTCGACGGGGCCGGTGTGCGGGCCCGGCACTACGCCGACGGGGGAGTGCGGGTGACGGTCGGGGGGCGTGCGTCAACCCGCGCGGTGCTGGCCGCCGTGTCCGCCGATACCTCGTCGCATGACGCGACGCACGAGTAGAGCGACCGTGGCTACGTGTCGACGACCGCCGGTGTGCGGTATGAAGAGGCGTGCCTTCGCAGAAGCGCGATCCGATCGCCCAAGCGCGCGCCAACTGGCAGCGCGCCGGGTGGGGTGACGTCGCCGACGGAATGGTGGCGGTCACGTCGGTGATGCGGGCGCACCAGATCCTGCTGGCCCGGGTCGAAAACGCGTTGCGCCCCTATGATCTGAGCTTCTCCCGGTTCGAGCTGCTGCGTCTGCTGGCGTTCAGCCGCACCGGCGCACTGCCGATCGGCAAGGCATCAGACCTGCTTCAGGTGCACGTAACCAGCGTGACCCATGCGATCCGGCGGCTGGAGGCAGCCGGGCTGGTCGAGCGGGTGCCGCATCCCACCGACGGGCGCACCACGCTGGTCCGGATCACTGCGCTGGGCCGCTCGAGGGTCGAAGAGGCGACAGTCACGCTCAACAAGGAGGTTTTCGCCGACCTCGGGATGTCGCCTGCGGAGTCGCAGGCGCTCTCCGCGTCGATCGAGACGCTGCGCCGCCACGCCGGCGACTTCTAGGCGGGTGTCGGGAGCGGGATCGTCGCGGTGACTGCGGTTCCGGCGCCGGGCCGCGACCGGATGTTGAGCCGGCCGCCGACGATCTCCGCCCGTTCGGCCATCGACAGCAGCCCGTAGCCGCCCATCTCGTCGCTGCCCAGCGGATTCTCGAACGTGTCGAACCCGACGCCGTCGTCGACGATCTCCAGCCGCGCGACCCCGTCCTCTACGGCGAACGTCAGCCTGGCGGTGCTGGCCTTCGCATGCTTGACCACGTTCTGCAGGCACTCCTGCGCGATGCGGTACAGAGCCAGCTCGATGTGGTCGGGCAGCCGGGTGTTGTCCAGGTGCACGTCGAGGTCGATCTGGGGGATCGACCGGGCCAGGCTGGCCAGCCCGCCGGCCAGGCCGAGGTCGTCGAGCACCGGCGGTCGCAGACCTCCGATCGCCGCTCGGGCCTCCTGCAGCGTCAGATCGGCGAGCTCTCGCGCCTTCTCCAGCTGCTCGGCGACCGCGTCGGAGTCGTTGCCGACGGCGCGCTGCGCGGCGTCGAGGCGGTACGACAGCGTGATCAGCCGCTGGCTGATGCCGTCGTGGATGTCCGCGGCCAGCCGGCGGCGCTCCAGCTCCTGCGCCTCGATCACCTGCTCGACGAAGTTCTCGTGCGCGCGTTCGCGGGCCACCAGCTGGCGGTGCAGCCGCGCCTGGTGCAGTGCCCCCGCGATGAGCCGGCCGATCACCAGCAGCAGCTGCACATCGCGGTCGGTGAACTCACGCCGCGCGACCGTGTGCACGTTCAACACGCCGACCAGCCCGCCAGGGTCGGTCTCCATGGGCACCGAGACCATCGACGTGAAGTCGCGGCCGCGCAGCGACTGGAACGGCAGGTAGCGCGGATCGGATTCTTTGTTCTCGGTGATCACCACCGGTTCGCGATGGCTGGCCACCCATCCGGAGATACCGGACCCCAGCGGCAGCCTGATCTTGCCGACCTGGCTGTCGAACGGCGGCGTCGCGCCGGTCAGCGTCAACGACTGGTTGGTGTCGTCGAGCACGTGCACGAAGCACACGTCGGTGCCGGTGGCGTCGGTGATCATCCGGGCCGCGGCCGCAGCCAGCGGTTCCACGCCCGGGCCGCTGGATGCCGCCTGGATCAGTTCCCGCAGCAGTGCCAGTTCACGGTCGGCCCCCAACTTGTACCGGCCGAGGTCGCGGACCGCCCGGGGCCGCGTCATTGGTAGATACCTTCGCGCAGTGCGGTGGCCACCGCGCCGGTGCGGTCGCTGACGCCGAGCTTGCGGTAGATCGACCGCAGATGGCTTTTGACGGTCTCGTCGCCGATCACCAGCTTGTTGGCGATGCCGCGGTTGGACAATCCGCTGACGACGTATGACAGGATCTCGCTCTCGCGCTGGGTCAAGCCGTGGCGCGCGCCGGGCCAGAACTCGTCACGCTGCATGCGTGCGGCGGTGTCGACGGCGCGCGCGGCCATGCCGGGGTCGATCGCGGTTTCGCCTTTGTGGACGAATTCGAGTTGGCGGACGAGCTCGTCGCTGCTGATGCTCTTCAGCAGGTAACCCGACGCCCCGACCCGCAGCGCCTGGAAGAGGTATTGCTCGTCGTCGTAGACCGACAGCATCACGACCTTGCGGTCGGGGTCTTTGCTGCGCAGCGTCTGGCACAGGTCGAGCCCGCTGGAGCCCTGCATGCGCACGTCGCACAGCACGATGTCCGGGCGGAGCTCGTCGATCACGGGCAGCGCACGCTCGGCGCCCACGGCCTGGCCGACGACTTCGACGCGGTCGGCGAACGCGGCCAGCATCGCCTTGAGGCCTTCGATCACCATCTCGTGATCGTCGACCAGGACGATGCGCACCGGTGCCGAAGGCTCTGTGCCGTCACGCATGCGAAAACAATAGAGCCGGGGGAGTGGCAACCGCCTGCACAATCCCCCTTGCGGGGGATGTCGCGGCGGCCCGGCCGTCACATCCTGATGACATGCCGGGCCAGACTCTTGCAGCGAGGTCGTTCTGGTGGGACCGATCCACCGACGTCGACGTGGACCCATTGGCCGCGGTGATCTTCGACCTCGATGCGATGGCCGAACTCGGTGACGACGGCGAGCTGGCACCGCGGCCTGGTCTGATCGACTTGGTGATGAGTTTGTTCGTCGCCGGCGTGTGGGTCGGAGTTGTCAGCACGAAGCGTCGGGCCGAGGTGGGGCCGCTGGTGCGTGACCTGGTCGGGGACGGGCTCGTCGAGACGATCGTCACGATCGACGACATCGACTCCAGTGCGGAATCGGCTCTCTACGAATCGGCGCTGTGGGAGTTCGGCATCGGGCCCGGCAGTGCGCTGGCTGTGGTCGGTCCATCGGGCCGCACCGCCGCCGCCGACGCCGGCCTGGCCGCGGTGTCGGCGGATTTCGACGATCTCGACAGTGCGGCCGCTTGCGAACGGGTTCACCGCCGCAGCTGGACCACGCAAAAGCGAGCCGCCTGACTCGCCAGCCTCCCGGCTGTGCATTTTCGGACGCGCTGATCGGCGTGTCCCGTGCGAAACCGCACACTCGGCGAGGGGCTAGGTGCCGCGCAGCATCTCGATCACCGCACTGAAGTCCTTGACGGCGTTGGCCGCGGCGGACCTGACGAACTCGGCGTAGATCTCGGCAGCATGGCTGCCCAGCGGCGCCGCCGAACCCGTCGAGCGCACCGCGTCCATCGCCAAGCCCAGGTCCTTGTTCATCAGCGCGGCGGCGAACCCTGGCTTGAAGTCGTTGTTGGCCGGCGACGTCGGGACCGGGCCTGGCACAGGGCAATTGGTATGCACCGCCCAGCAGTTTCCGGTGGCGCCGGTGATCACGTCGAACAGCGACTGCGCCGAGAGCCCCAGCTTCTCGGCGAGCACGAACGCTTCGCCGATCGCGATTTGCTGCACCGCCAGGACCATGTTGTTGCACAACTTGGCGGCCTGGCCCGTGCCAGACGGTCCGCAGTGAATGATCTTGCCCGCCAACGGCTCGAGCACCGGCCGGGCGCGTGCCACAGCGTCGTCCTCGCCGCCGACCATGAACGCCAGCGTGCCCGCCGTCGCGCCCTTGACCCCGCCGGAAACCGGGGCGTCCAGTTGCGCGAAGCCGCGCTCGACGGCTTGCGCGTGAATCGTGCGGGCGTCGTCGACCGAGATCGTCGACGTGTCGATCAACAGCGCACCCGGCTTCGCGGCGGGGAGAACCTCTGCGTAGCAAGCCTTTACGACCTCACCGTTGGGCAGCGAGGTGACCACTACCTCGGCGTCCGCGACAGCAGAGGCGCCGTTGTCGAACACCTGCGCGCCCTTGTCGGCGGCGGCAGATTTCAGCGCGGGCACCGGGTCGAAGCCGTGCACGGTATACCCGGCCGCCACCAGATTCGCCGCCATCGGGCCGCCCATGTTGCCCAGGCCGAGGAACGCAATCGTCGTCATCAGTTCTGCCCCTTTACCCGAGCGGCCTCAGCGCGCCCGACGACCACTCGCATGATTTCGTTGGTGCCTTCGAGGATGCGGTGCACACGCAGGTCTCGGACGATTTTCTCCAGACCGTACTCGCGCAGATAGCCGTACCCGCCGTGCAGTTGCAGCGCCTGGTCGGCCACCTCGTAGCACGCATCGGTGACGTAGCGTTTGGCCATCGCGCACAGTGCGACCTTGTCCGGCTCGTCGTCGTCGAGCGCAGTTGCCGCACGCCACAACAACATTCGCGACGACTCCAGGGCAGTGGCCATGTCGGCCAGCGTGAACCGGATCGTGGGCTCGTCGAGCAGGCTGGTGCCGAACGCGTCACGGTCGCGCACGTAGGCGGCGGCCTTGTCGTAGGCGGCCTGCGCGCCGCCCAGAGAGCACGCTGCGATGTTGATCCGGCCACCGTTGAGCCCGTTCATCGCGATCCCGAAGCCGGTGCCCTCGCCGTCGGCGCCGCCGAGCATCGCGTCCGCCGGCACCCGCACCCCGTCCATGATCACTTGCGCCGTCGGCTGTGCGTGCCAGCCCATCTTCTGTTCCTGCGCACCGAAACTCAGCCCGGGCGTGCCGTTTTCGACGATGAACGCCGAGATGCCGCGCGGGCCTTCACCTCCGGTGCGGGCCATCACCACGTAGACGTCGGATCTGCCGGCTCCGGAGATGAACTGCTTGACGCCGTCGAGAACATAGTCGGACCCGTCGCGGACCGCCCGGGTGCGCAACGCGGCAGCGTCGGACCCGGCCGATGGCTCGGTGAGGCAGTAGCTGGCGACGGCCTCCATCGACGCCAGCCGCGGAACCCACGTCTTGCGTTGTTCGCGAGTGCCGTAGCGGTCGACCATCCACGCGCACATGTTGTGGATCGACAGGAATGCGGCGGTGGTGGGATCGGCCATCGCCAGTTGTTCGAAGATCCGCACCGCGTCCAGCCGGCGTAGTCCGCTACCGCCGACGTCCTCGCTGCAGTAGATCGCCGCCATCCCCAGTTCGGCGGCTTCGCGTAGCTCGGCGAGCGGGAAGTGGTCGGTGGCGTCCCACTCCAGCGCATGTGGCGCAAGGCGTTTGGCGGCGAACGCCGCGGCCGTCTGGATGATGACGCGCTCGTCGTCGTCGAGGCGGAACACGGCGCTATTTCATGGCGGGGATCACGAACTCGGCACCGTCCTTGATCCCCGACGGCCAGCGTGAGGTCACCGTCTTGACTTTGGTGTAGAACTGGATCGACGCCGGACCGTGCTGGTTCAGGTCGCCGAAACCCGAACGCTTCCAGCCGCCGAACGTGTGGTAGGCCACCGGAACAGGGATCGGTACGTTGACCCCCACCATGCCCACCTGCACGCGGGACACGAAGTCGCGCGCGGTGTCGCCGTCGCGGGTGAAAACCGCGACGCCGTTGCCGTATTCGTGCTCGCTCGGCAGCCGCAGTGCCTCCTCGTAGTCGTGCGCGCGCACGATGCACAGCACCGGTCCGAAGATCTCGTCGGTGTAGATCGACATGTCCGGGGTGACGTGATCGAACAGCGTGGGCCCGATGAAGTAGCCGCCCTCGAGGTTCGCGTCGCCGAATTGCAGGTCGTCGCTGGCCCGTTCGCGACCGTCGATCACGGCTTCCGCGCCGGCGTCGACGCCCTGCTGGATGTAGTCCTTCACCCGGTTCAGCGCGGCCTCGGTGACCAGTGGGCCGTAGTCGGCCTTGGGATCGAGGCTGTGGCCGACGCGCAGGTTGTTGATCCGGTCGATCAGCCTGGCGCGCAACCGTTCTGCGGTCTGCTCACCCACCGGCACCGCGACCGAGATCGCCATGCACCGCTCACCGGCGCTGCCGTAGCCGGCGCCGATCAGCGCGTCGACGGCCTGGTCGAGGTCGGCGTCGGGCATCACGATCATGTGGTTTTTGGCGCCGCCGAAGCACTGCGCGCGCTTGCCGTGCGAGGCCGCGCCGGCGTAGATGTACTGCGCGATGTCGGAGCTGCCGACGAACCCGACGGCCTTGATGTCGGGATGGGCCAGGATCGCGTCGACGGCCTCCTTGTCGCCGTGCACCACCTGGAAGACGCCCTTGGGCAGGCCGGCTTGCTCGAACAGCTCGGCGAGCCGCACCGGCACCGAGGGGTCACGCTCAGATGGCTTGAGAATGAACGCGTTTCCGCATGCCAGGGCGGGGCCCGCTTTCCACAGCGGGATCATCGCGGGGAAGTTGAACGGGGTGATGCCGGCGACGACGCCGAGTGGCTGACGGATCGAGTACACGTCGATGCCGGAGCCCGCCCCCTCGGTGTACTCGCCCTTCAGCAAATGCGGGATGCCGACGGTGAATTCGATGACCTCGATGCCGCGCTGGATGTCACCGCGCGAGTCGGCGAGCGTCTTGCCGTGCTCGAGGGAGAGCAGCTCGGCCAGTTCGTCCATGCTCTGGTTGACCAGGTCGATGAACTTCATCATCACACGGGCCCGGCGCTGAGGATTCCACGCCGCCCACTGTTTCTGCGCCTCGACCGCGATGGCGACCGCGGCGTCGACATCGCCCGCCGTTCCCATCGGCACCTGCGCCTGCACCTGTCCCGTATTCGGGTTGTAGACGTCGGCCGTGCGCTTCGACTGACCCAGCGTGCGCTGGCCGTCGATGAAATGCGGAATCTGAGTCGTCATGAGAGGCCCCGTGGAATCGGCGAAGATGATTACTAGGACATCCTAGTAAGCGGCAGGCCTCGGCTTCAATACCGGGTCGCCGACGGCGCGCTCAGCTAGGCGACGCGCGAAAAGCGCGTCGCCTGATCCATGCTCAGGAGACTCAGCCCTGGGCGCCCTGCGGCTTGGTGAAGAACGCGCCGCAACGGTTCTTCATGTCTTTCATGGGCTGCCGGATCCCGCGAAGGTCGGACGCCACGGTGGGGTTGGCGTTCATGTAGTCGTGGATCTGGTTGCGCATGGCGTCGTGCGGCTGGCCGGCCAGGCCAGAGAAGAACGCGTTGACGTCGGGGTGAGAGCGCAAATAGTTGGCGGTCGCCGACGAGACGTCGGACATCACCTGCGCGCGGTCGGCTGCACTACAGCCCGGCGGAGGATCCGCGACCGCCGGCGCGGCATTCCACAGCATGGTCCCGGCGAGGGCGGCCCCGCTGACTGCGATGGCGACAGCATGGCGCCTGGAGGTGGATGACTTCATGGCGACTCCTTTGTCGTGCGTTGGCTCCATACCGCTGAGCACAGGGTTCTTCACGGTAACGCGCAGCGCCGGGTGCCGAGGCGTCTTTGACCTGGGTGATTGCTGAAGATGTCGGTGGCTTCGGACCGTCTCCGCACCGAGCCAGGGCTACAGTCGAAGAACTTCGCGCGGACGACCGCCGTGTAACCCGGTGACCTATCTCCTCGAGGACAGCGCCGCCATAGCAGGCGGTGGTCCGGCCACAGTGAGGGAGATCCGCGGTGCCGGTGCCACATGAGTCGGGCCGGGATCTGCGGCTGGTTGCCACCGCGTGCTACCCGAATTGGGAAGCGGTCTACGAAGACAACGTGACGTGGGTGTACCGCAGCATCTTCGGGCGCGTCGGCAACCGCGCCGACGCCGAGGATCTCACTTCCGAGGTGTTCTTGACCGCGATGCGGCCATTGCGGTTGACGGCCAGCGTGCCCGAGGTGCGCGCGTATCTGCGCGCCACGGCCCGTACCGTGCTGGCGGCACACTGGCGAGCCACGATGGGGCGCGAGATCACCACCCTCGACGACGTCGCGGCCCCCGACACCGCACCCGACGCGCAACCCAGCACCGCCCCGCAGCGAGCGGCAGCGGTGCTGGACCGGCTGCCCGACCAATACCGGCGGATTCTGGAGTTGCGCTTTCTGCAAGGCAAGTCGGTGCGCGATTCGGCCAGCGACCTCGGAGTCAGCATCGCGAACGCGAAGGTGTTGCAGCACCGCGCGCTGCGATTGGCCGCGCAGATGAACGAGAGCCAGACGAACGAGGCTCAGAGCAGCGAGGGAGGTGCTCGATGACCCGCCGGGAACTGCGTCGGTACCTCGACGACCTGCTGGCCGGCCGGCGCCCGAAGCCGTTCACGCCCGACGATTTCGAAGCCGCACAGATCCGCACCGCCATCGATCTGCGCGCCGCGCGGCCAGGCAACGACGAGCCGCGCGCAGAGTTCGTCGAAACCCTCAAAGACCGCCTCGCGCAACAGATGTCAGGCCAGGCACCGGAGGCCGGGACGCCTGCGCCGCCGCCAGGTTTGAGCGCGACGCGCCGACAGGTGATCGTCGGCGGCGCGGCGGCTGCCACCGCCGCGGTGGCAGCGGTATCGGTCGATCGGCTGGTCGTGGGCACCCGACACCAGCCGCCCGGTCCAGCGGACACCGCCTCGCGACTGGTGCCCAGTGACGGCACCTGGCAGGCGGTCGCGGACAGCGCCGATGTGCCCGAAGGGTCGGTCCACCCCTTCAACCTGGGATCGATCGACGGATTCGTGCATCGGCGCAACGGTGTGGTCCAAGCGGTATCGGGGGTGTGCACACACCAGGGCTGCAAGCTGTGGTTCGACCAGGGTGCCGACCGCTTGCGTTGCCCGTGCCATTCCACGTCGTTCTCGCCGGCGGGCCAGGTGATCACCCACGCGTTGCCGATCGCTCCGAAGCCGCTGCCGCATCTAGAGGTCAGGGAGCGCGACGGCGTCGTCGAAGTGCTGGCGCCGCCGGCGCAGCCGGCCTGAGGATCGTGTAACCCCGGTCGCTATTTCTTCGTGAGGGATCCACCTCAATCAGCAAGCGGCACTGGAGCTTTCATGATCACTACTGGACTCACCGCACAACTCGCATTTGCGGCCGCCGCCTCGATGCTCGCTGCCAGCCCAGCCGCTGCTCCTACCGACGTCGGCGGGTCGGCCGCCGACGTGATCCAGCAACTCGGTGACGCCGGCTACAGCGTCCAGGTGAACGGCTCGGCCCAAGTGCCACTTTCGCGCTGCACGGTGACCGGCGTGCACGGGTTGCCCATCACCGCCCGACCCGCCCCGCTGACCACCGTGTACGTCGACGTCGACTGTCCGGACGACGACTGACGCTGTGCGGCTTGGACTTACGGCCGTACCGGGATGGCGTCGGTGTCGGCGTCAGGGGCCGGCGTCTTGATCCGACGCAAACCGTAATCGCCGCGCGGATGGATGACTTGCGGCCACCAGAACCACCGGCCCAGCAGCGTGGCTATCGACGGCATGAGCAGTGACCGCACGATCAAGGTGTCGAGCAACAGGCCGATCGCGATCGTCGAGCCCATCTGGGCGAGCACCCGTAACTCGCTGCCCAGCATCGCGGCCATCGTGAACGCGAACACCAACCCGGCCGCGGTCACCACCCCGCCGGAACCGGCCATCGCGCGCAGGTAGCCGGTTTTGAGTCCCGCCTGGATCTCCTCTTTGAAGCGGGAGACCAGCAGCAGGTTGTAGTCGGAACCGACGGCCAGCAGGATGATCACGCACATCAACATCACGATCCAGTGCACGCGGATGCCCAGAAGGTCTTGCCAGATCAGCACCGAAAGCCCGAACGACGCCGCGATCGAGCTGGCTGCGGTCCCGACGATCACCAGCGCCGCCACCAAGCTGCGGGTGATGATCAGCATGATCATGAAGATCAGCGTGAGCGCGGAGACGACGGCGATCATCAGGTCGTACTTGGCGCCGTCGGCCATGTCCCGGTAGGTGGCGGCCGTGCCGCCCAGATACACCTTGGCGCTGGACAGCGACGACTGCTTGAGCCCTTCCTGAGCGGCGGTGCGTTCCGCGTTGACCCGGTCGATGCCCTCCGGGGTCATCGGATCACCTTGATGGGTAATGAAATAGCGCGCCGACTTGCCGTCGGGGGACAGGAACATCTTGAGTCCACGCTGGAACTCCGGGTTCTGGAACGCTTCCGGCGGCAGGTAGAACAGGTCGCCGTTCTTGGCGGCGTCGAAGCTCTGTCCCATGACGATCGCGGTGTCGTTCATCGCCGCCATCTGCCCCTGCAGCGCCGACATGGTGCTGTACGTCGACAGCATCAGTCCGCGGGTCATGCGCATGGTGGCGATCGTCGGCGGCAGCAGCGCAGCCATCTGCGGCATCAAGGTGTCGAGGCGTTCGATGTCGGCGGTGAGCTTGCCGGTGTCGTCGGTGAGGGCATCGACACCGTCGACCGTGTCGAACAGCGACCTCAGAGACCAGCAGATCGGGATGTCGTAACAGTGCGGTTCCCAGTAGAAGTAGTTGCGGATCGGGCGCCAGAAGTCGTCGAAATCCGCTATGTGACCGCGCAATACGTCGACGTCGGCCTGCAGCTGCTTGGTGTCGGCGGTGGTGGCGTGCGTGGCGTCGACGACCTGCAGCATGACGTGATACATGTGCTCCATGGTGTCGGCCATGACGCCCATGTCGTCGGCCATCTTGCGCATGTTCGCGATGTTGATCTGCTGAAACGGATACTGCTGCATGGTGGTCTGACCCTGCATGCTGCTGAGGAACGGAATCGAGCTGTGCTGGATTGGAATGCCCAGCGGGCGGGTGATGTCCTGCACCATCGCGATGCCCGGGATGTTGAGGACGTTGCGCGCCACGCGGTCCAACACGAGCATGTCGGCGGGATTGCGCATGTCGTGGTCCGCCTCCACCATGAGGATGTCCGGGTTCATCCGGGCCTGCGAGAAGTGTCGGTCCGAAGCCGCATAGCCCAGATTGGCCGGCGCACTGGTGGGCAGGTAGAACCGGTCGTTGTAGTAGGGGTGGTAGCCGGGCACGGCGACCATGCCGACCAACACCGCCGCGGCGCTGGCAGCCAAGATCGGCGCGGGCCAGCGCACCACGGCCGTGCCCACGCGCCGCCACAGTTTGCCTTGAGCGCGTTTGGCTTCGAAGCGGCCCGCAAGTCCGCCCAGGAACAGCACTGCCGGCCCGAGCGTCACAGCGGCCGCCACCACCACCAGCATCCCGATCGCGACCGGCACGCCCATCGTCGAAAAGTACGGCAGCCGAGCGAAACTCAGGCAGTAGGTAGCCCCGGCGATGGTCAAGCCGGAGCCCACGATCACGGGTGTGACGGACCGGAAGGTGGTGTAGTACGCCTCTTCTCGGTCCTCGCCAGCGGCGCGGGCCTCGCTGTAGCGGCCGAACATGAAGATGCCGTAGTCGGTGGCGGCCGCAATGCCCAGCATCGTGAGGATGTTGGAGGCGAATGTGGTGAGCCCGAAAGCGTTGAGGCTGCCCATGAGTGCCACCACACCGCGTGCGGAGGCCAGCCCGATGAACGTCAGAAACAGCTGAACCAGCGTGGTGACGATCGACCGGTAGACGATCAGCAGCATGATCGCGATCGCGACCAATGTGAACAGCGTGATCTTGGCGAGGCTCGCGTTGCCGATGACGTGCAGATCGTCGGTCAGCGCCGCCGGCCCGGTGACGTAGGCCTTCACCCCCGGCGGCGGCTGGGTGTGGTCGATGACCTTGCGCACTGCCTCCACGGAGTTGTTGGCTTCCGTGGTGCCCTGGTCACCGGCGAGATAGACCATCACATAGGCGGCTTTCGCATCCGAGCTCTGCGCGCCCGCCGCGGTCAGCGGATCTCCCCAGAAGTCCTGGATGTGCTGAATGTGGGCCGGATCCTGGTTCAGCTGACGAATGATGTTGTCGTAGTAGTGATGTGCGTCGTCGCCGAGCTTGTCCTGGCCTTCGAGAACGATCATCACGGTGCTGTTCGACTTGAACTCGTCGAAGTTGTGGCCCATCAGCTTCATCGCCACCATCGACGGCGCGTCGTTGGGCGCCATGGGCGCGGAGTGCGCCTCGCCAACCTTCTCCAAGGACGGCACGAAAACGTTCAGGGCGATGGTGATCGCCAGCCAGAACAGGATGATCGGCACCGCCAGGAGGCGGATGGCGTGCGGGAAGAACGGCCGCTTGGGTTGCGGCGCTGCATGCTTGGTGTCTGTCATGCGGACTTCACCAGGCAGAAGGTTTGCGGGTTGACGCCATCTGTGTGCCTTTCGTCGCGTACCACGCCGTCCACAGTGATCCGGCAACCGACTTCACCGCCGTCGCTCTGGGCGATGATGTTGCCGCTGACCGCCGGAAGGGTGGTCGATATCGTCGTCGACCACGGCAGCGTCACATCCAGTTCGTGGATGTTGGCCTCGGCGTCGAAGTAGTTGACCTTGGCGGTGCTGCCCGAGGCGCCAAACACGTCGTACACCAAGATCTTTGGATGGAACTGCACGATCTCGATGCCGGCGTTGGCGTTGGCGTTGAGGTCTTGTGAGGCGAAGACCTTGTGCAGTCGTGACACCACCAAGCCCGAGACGGCAAGCACCACGACGAGAACCAACGGTATCCACGCGCGCCTCATCAGGCGGCCGAGCGCCCCCGCCGCCGCGCGCACCCGCTCCCGACCCTTCACCTGTGAGCTCAGGCCTCCTTGCCGCATTTGAGATCCAACGACGCAGCATTTTCGACAAGTCGATTCAGCAGCGGCAGCGCCACCTGCGCCGAAAGCCACAGCGCGAACTGCTCTTCGGCAGACAATGTGGTCAGCAAGGCGGCCAGCCGGTCGCGCCGGGTAGCTGTGCGTTGATCCAGCAGCGCCTGGCCCGCTTCGGTGATCGCGACCAGGCACACGCGGCCGTCGTCGGGGTCGGGCTGCCTGGTCACGATGCCGTGGCGCTCCAGCCGCTGGATCAGCTGAGTCATCGACGGCTGGCTGACTCCCTCCTTGGCAGCCAGCGCCGTGAGCCGGGTCGGACCGTCGCGGCTCACCCTGTTGAGCAGGTACCCGGCCGACACGCTCAGGCCGGACCGGTCGCTCAGGTACCGCACTGTCAGATCCGTCGCCTGATCGAGGACCTCCCCGACGGTGTCGCTACCGTGGCGGGGCAGGGACGACGGATCCACGAGCAGAACTTATATCACGGTGCCTATTTATCGACAACGCATAGGTGCAGGGACTTGCGATGCGGGGTAGGAAGCATCACGGGGCTAATGCAGTCGCCGCAACTGCTCGACGAAGGCGCGAGCGTCGTCCCACGTGGGCAGCAGGCCCGCATCGCGGAGCTCCTGCAGGCTGGGCGCCGCCGCGTCGCGTCCCGACATCCGCGGCTGCGCACCGTCGACCACAGGCCAGTGGATCGCGAGCTGGGGGTCCGTCGCCGAGATCGTGTGCTCGCGGCCGGGGTCGTACGGCGCCGAGCACAGGTACATGACCGTCGAATCATCCTGCAGCGCAAGGAATCCGTGCGCCAGCCCTTCCGACAGATACACCGATCGGCGATCCCGGTCGTCGAGCAGCACGGAATCCCACTTGCCGAAGGTCGGTGAGCCCACCCGGATGTCGACGACCACGTCGAACACCGCCCCCCGCACGCACGTCACGTATTTCGCTTGGCTGGGCGGCAGCTGGGCGAAGTGCAGGCCGCGCAGCACGCCGGCCGCCGACACCGAGCAGTTGGCCTGGTGGAAATCGAAGCGGTGCCCCGCAAAACCACTGAACTCTCGCTGGGTGAACCATTCGAAAAACAGCCCGCGGTCGTCGGGATACATGGAGTGGCTGATTTCCCACGCGCCCGCGATGGCCAACTCGCGCGCCGTCATTGGCCGCGCTCGGCGTATCGCGCCTCGACGGCGTCCTTCAGTGGCCGCCACCACGACTCGTTGTCGCGATACCAGTCGATCGTGGTGCGCAGACCTTCGGTGAAGTCGGCATGTGCTGGCGTCCAACCCAATTCGGAGCGCAGCGGCGTCGGATCGATCGCATAGCGCAGGTCGTGGCCGGCGCGATCCGGCACATAATCGAAATCGTCTGGCTCGCAGCCCATTTCGGTCAGAATCAACCGCATGACCGACAGATTGTCGCGTTCGCCGTCCGCGCCGATCAGGTAGGTCCGCCCGATGCTACCGTCCTCGAGGATCCGCCAGACCGCAGCGTTGTGGTCGTCGACGTGGATCCAGTCGCGCACGTTGGCGCCGTTGCCGTAGAGCTTCGGACGCCGGCCCGTCAGCACGTTGGTGATCTGGCGCGGAATGAACTTCTCCACATGCTGGTACGGCCCATAGTTGTTGGAGCAGTTGGATATTGTCGCTCGCACGCCGTACGAGCGCACCCACGCCCGCACCAGCATGTCGGCGGCGGCCTTGGTCGACGAATACGGGCTCGACGGATTGTAGGGCGTGTCCGCGGTGAACCGGTGCGGATCGTCCAGTGCGAGCTCGCCGTACACCTCGTCGGTGGAGACGTGGTGCAGCCGGACCCCGTGCCGGCGGACCGCTTCGAGCACCGTGAACGTGCCAATGACGTTGCTGCGCAAGAAGGGCTCCGGGTCGGCCAGTGCGTTGTCGACGTGCGTCTCGGCGGCGAAGTGCACCACCACGTCGGCATCGGCCACCAGCGCAGAGATCAGGCCGGGGTCGGTGACGTCGCCCTCGACCACCTCGATCGCGTGCTCCAAGCCGGCCAGCGACTCGCGGCTGCCCGCATACGTGAATGCGTCGAGCACCGTCAGCGACACATCCGGGCGTTCGCGCACGGCGGCGCGGACGAAGTTGGCGCCGATGAACCCGGCGCCGCCCGTCACCAACACCCGCATGGGCAAACAGTAACGGTCGTCAGTCGCCCTTCAGCTCCAATGGCCCGGCGAGCTCGGTGAGCGTGGGGATCAGCCGCTGCGAGCCGCCCAGCACCTGGATCGCGACGTGATCCGCCCCGGCTCGCAAGTGTTCGCCCAGCCGCGCGGCGATCTGCTCCGGCGTGCCGTAGGCCACTACGGCGTCGATCAGCTTGTCGCTGCCCGGCTTGGTGACGTCGGAATCGGTGAAGCCCAGCCGCTTCCAGTTGCTCACGTAGTTCCTCAGGCCGAGGTAGAACTCCACCGTCTTGCGGCCGATCTCGCGCGCCTCGTCAGCGTCCGTGGTGAGCACCACCTTGTGTTCGGGTGCCAAGAACACCGACGGCCCGACGAGATCGTGGGCTTGGGCGGTGTGCTCGGGGGTGGTCAGGTATGGATGTGCGCCGGCGCTGCGACGTGCGGCCAGCTCGAGCACCTTCGGGCCCAGCGCCGCGAGTACCCGTCGGCTGGTCGGGACGCCGGCCGCATCGAGGCGATCGAGGTAGGCCACCAAAGCGTCGTAGGGCTTGCTGTAGTCCTGACTGTGCTCGGGATGCCCGACGCCGATTCCGAGCAGAAACCGCCCGGGGTAAGCCTTTTCGATGCGGTGATACGACTCCGCGACCTCGTCCGCGGGCGCCGACCAGATGTTCACAATGCCCGTCGCGAGCGTGATCGACTCCGTAGCATCCAGGATCGGTTCGGCGAACTTCAGCTCGGCGGCCGGTGACCCACCCACCCAGATCGCGCCGTAGCCGAGTTTTTCGATCTCGGCCGCCTGCTCAGGCTTCACCGGTCCGCCGGTCCAGACGCCGTAGCGGCCGACGTCGGGCTTGAGCAGTGATGGGTCGGTCATGGTGTCCCTTTCTAAGTGCTTCGCGTGGCCAGTCCGAGCGGACCGGCCAGTTCGGCAAGCGTCGGAATCAGTCGGTCTTGGTTACCCAAAATTTGGATCGGAACATGGTTGGCGCCGGCGTCCAGATGTTGTGTCAGCCGCCTGGCGATCGCGTCGGGCGTTCCGTAGGCAACCAGCGCGTCGACGAGCCTGTCGCTGGGCGGGCGGCGTACGTCGTCGTCGGTGAAGCCCAGGCGCTTCCAGTTGCTCACGTAGTTCGTCAGGTTGAGATAGATGTCGAGGGCCTTGCGGCCGATGGCACGGGCCTTCTCGGCGTCGGTGGTCAGCACGACCTTGTGTTCGGGCGCCAGGAACGCCTGTGGGCCGATCAGATCACGCGCCTTGGCGGTGTGTTCTGGCGTCGTGAGGTACGGATGGGCGCCGGCGCTGCGCTCGGCAGACAGCTTCAGCACCTTCGGGCCGAGTGCGGCGATGACTCGGCGCTGCTTGGGCACGCCGTACTCGTCGAGCTTGTCCAGGTACTCGGTGAGCGCGTCGATGGGTTTGCGGTACTCGGTGTGCGCCTCGGGGTGTCCGACGCCGATGCCGAGCACAAACCTTCCGGGATAAGCCTTTTCGATGCGGTAAAACGATTCGGCGACGGGCCCGGGCGCGGCGGTCCAGATGTTGACGATTCCGGTGGCCACCTTCAGCGTGGTGGTCTTCTCGAGGATCGGCTCCACCCACTCGAGCTCGGCCGGGGGAGAGCCGCCGACCCAGACGGCGCCATAGCCGAGTTTCTCGATCTGCGCTGCTTGTTCGGGGGTGACTCCGCGTCCGAACGATCCGAACTTGCCAAGGTTCAGCTCAGTCATGACACCTCCAACCCTGGTTCGGTCGGCCGCTATTCCATGTCGACATTTGGCTGGTCCGGGGCGCCGGCAGAAGTCTGGTACCGGAACTTTGTCGGTGGTGGGTGCGATGCTGTCGTCGTGTCTTCTTCCGCTTCTGGTGGCGCTGTTGCGGTGAGCCCGGCCGAGCGTCTTGAGGTGTTGTTCGGGGAGTTGGCGGAGTTGGCGGGTCAGCGTAATGCGATTGATGGGCGCATCGTGGAGATCGTCGCTGAGATCGATGGTGAGGGGTTGTGGGGGGCGACCGGGGCGCGGTCGGTGCCGGCGTTGGTGGCCTGGAAGCTGGGGGTGTCGTCGTCGACCGCGCACACGATCACTACGGTGGCGGGCCGGCGTGAGCAGTTTCCGCGGTGTGTGCAGGGGCTGGCCGAGGGCCGGTTGTCGTTGGATCAGGTCGGGGTGATCGCCGCACACGCAGCCGAGGGCTCTGATGAGCATTATGCGCAGCTGGCTAGCGTGGCCACGGTGGGTCAGTTGCGCACCGCGGTCAGGCTCGAACCGCGACCCGAACCGCAGCCGCAACGCGAGCCGCAGGCGTCGATCACCAAGAGCTCCGACGAACAGTTCAGTTACTGGCGGATCAAACTGCCGCATCTGGAGGCGGCGACGTTCGAGGCGGCGTTGGCGTCGCATCTGGAGGCGCTGATCGGCGAGTGGAAACACGACCACGACACCGACGACCGCCCGTCAGAGACGGCGCCGCCCATGCCCAGCAGCGTTGAGGCGTTCATGCGGCTGGTCGAGACGGGCTGGGATGTCGAGGCGGCGCGCCGCCCGCACGGCCAGCACACCACGGTGGTGGTGCATCTAGATGTCAAAGACCGTGTCGCGGCGCTGCATCTGGGTCCGGTGCTCACCGACGCCGAGCGCCGCTATCTGACCTGTGAGGCCACCTGTGAGGTGTGGTTCGAACGTGACGGGCAACCGATCGGGGCCGGGCGGGCGAGCAGGGTGGTCAGCCGGCGGCTGCGCCGCGCGCTCGAGCATCGCGACCGCACCTGCGTGGTGCCCGGGTGCGGAGCGACGCGGGGTCTGCACGCCCATCACATCCGCCATTGGGAAGACGGCGGCGCCACCGAGTTGGCCAACCTGGTGCTGGCCTGCCCACATCATCACCGGCTGCACCATCGCGGCCTGATCACCATCACCGGACCCGCCGACGCTCCCGTCGTCGCCGACAGCGCGGGCCGACCACTGAGCGCCGCCTCGCTGGCCCGCCCACCCAAGCACCCCCCGCCCGCGGTCCCACCATGCCCCGGACCCACCGGCGAACGCGCCCAGTGGTGGTGGTACCAACCCTTCCAACCCCAACCACCACCGACTAACAACTGACGTATGTCTCCCAGCGTCGGGCATCGCCACCGCGTTGCCTCGTAACCGATTGGCACACAGCGGAATTCGTTCACAGTCTACGCACCAACCGCAGGATCCGCCTCGCCGCCCGCCCTCACAACGGCCTCTTCGCAGTGCCGTCGTCACGATCCGCGCGACTTCCGCTGCCATCGTCACGTGCTCGATTGTGCATCGCAGCCGCCCGATCGCGCCCTGCTAACCACGCCGCGCCGACGTCGTCGACGAACGACCGACACCCGCCCGCGCCAGTCGATGTGCAGCGCGGCATCGACGAATCTCGGCGCGGGCCGAAACGTCGCGGCTTCGAGCCCGCATGGCAGCCGCTGCCAATCCCGTTGAGGCGGTGGCATGTTGGATCGACGCGCGACTGGACCTGGCGTTCGACGAGCGCAACACGTCCGAACTGCGCCACTTCTCGATCGAGGCGCAATCGCAGATGTTCGCCTCGCCCGACAAGGTCGCGACGGCGTTCGGCGAAATGCTGCGACCGCTCATCGAGCAACTCGAAAAGGGAAGAGAAACAGGATATTTCCGTCGCGTGGATCCCGAGGCCGACGCGGAGGCCATTCACGGCGTGGTGTGGGTGTGCACCCAGCGGCAGTGGATCACCGGTGACCGGACGGGCGGTGAGGCGCGTCGGCACACGAAGCAGTTCTGCTTACGCGGGATCGGCGTCACACCCGACGTGATTGCGTCGGTCCTGGAGGACTAGCGCTTCACCGGAAAGGAGACTGGGTGGACCTCGGATTGGCCGGCGCCACTGCGGTCGTGACCGGCGGTCGTCGCCTACACCGCATCCAAGGCCGCGCTGAGCGGCGTCACCAAGAATCTCGCGAAAGCCTTGCATGAGAAGGCATTCTGGTGAACTGCGTATGCCCAGGCACCATTGTCACCGCGAGCTTCACCGACGCGCTGACCGACGTCCTCGCAGCCGACGGCTTGGACGCCGCGAATCCCGTCGACGGCGGGTCAGTTTCATCTGAATGGCGGGGACTACTCGGGATTGGGCGCATCAGGTGCGGGCGCCACCAACGGCAACACGATGATGAAGCGCGTGTTGCCGGGCTCGGATTCGACGCGCAGGTTGCCGTGATGCTTCTCGACGACGATCCGCCATGCCAGGTCCAGCCCGAGCCCGGTGCCTTCGCCGTACGGCTTTGTGGTGAAGAACGGGTTGAAGATGCGGTCCACGATCTCGTCCGGGATACCTGGCCCGTCGTCGCAGATCTCGATGCGGACGTGGTCGTCGTTCTCGCGCATGGTCCGCACCGTCAGCGTGCCGGCGCCGTCCATCGCCTGCACCGCGTTTTCGATGATGTTGGTCCAGACTTGATTGAGATCGCCTGGGTAACAGAGGATTTCAGGCAGCGACTTGTCGTATTCCTTGACCAGCCGAATCGGATTGTCCTTGCCTACCCGGTCGCCGAACATCATCAGCGTGCTGTGCAGCAGCTCGTGGACATCGGAAGCCTGATACGGCGCGCGGTCCATCTGCGAGTACTGCTTGGCCCCGGCCAGCAGCACCGAAATGCGCTTGCTGGCCTCGGTTATCCGGTTCACCGCGAGCTCGGTGTCGATCGTGTATTTCAGCCAACCGACTGCCCCCTGCAATGACGCGGTCGCGTCCACGTCCTCGATCGACGCGGACACCCGCTCCAGCCAGTCGATGTCCAGGCCGGCTTCGACGAACGTCGGCGCGTAGTCCCACGCACCGGCGATGCCGTGAGTTTCGAGCCAGTCGCCGATCTGGTCCTCACGGTCGGAGGTCTCCAGCGCGGTGAGCTCCACCGGCTTGGCTTTGGCGACCAGCTCGGCGACTTCCTCCTGGATGCCGACCAAGACGCGCAATGCCTCCGGGGTGAACTTGCCGTCGGCGAGCATCGCGAGCTTGTGCCGCATCTTGCCGACGTTGTCGCGCAGGTTGGCCACGTCCCGGGTGATCGCGGCGGCGGGATTATTGAGCTGGTGGGTCAGCCCGGCGGTGATCTGGCCCAGCGCGAGCAGTTTCTCGCGCTGACCGATGATCTGGCGCTGCCGCAGCCCGCCGACTTTGTGCCCCTCGAGCAGGTGCACGGCCATCGGGAATTCGGCCTGCATGAAGCGGGCGAACGCGTCGGCGTCGAGGACGAAGAACCGCGACGGGCGGGTCACGCGCACGGAGGCTTCGTAGACGTGCTCCTCACCGGGGACGTACGCCGACCAGGCCCCACAGTACACGCCGCGTTGCGAGGTGCGGTTCGTTTCGATGTCGACGCCGCCGGAGCGCTTCGACATCACCAACTCGCCGTCGAGCAGCACGTAGAAGCATGTGGCGGGCTCACCTTCGATGCAGATCGGGCCGGGCTCGAAGGTTTCGATGTGGCCGTCCTTGCACAGGGTCGCGAGCTGCTCGTCGGACAGCGCCTCGAACAAGAACAGCGTCCGCAGCTCGTCGGGCAGGCAGTTCTCACCCATGCTGTCTCTCCTACGCCTCGGCCAGGTATCGATGCACCAGCATCACGGCCATCGACCCTTCGCCGACAGCGGCCGCCACGCGTTTGGCGGACTGGGCTCGCACGTCACCTGCAACGAAGACACCGGGCACGCTTGTTTCCAGGTGGTGCGGCGGCCGGGTGAGCGTCCAGCCGCACACGTTCTTCAAGTCAGGGCCGGCCAGCACGAAGCCGTGGTCGTCGCGAGCCACCACGCCGTCGAGCCACTCGGTGCGCGGCTCGGCACCGATGAAGATGAACATCCGCCCGCACGTCACTTCCTCGACCGCACCGCTGCGCCGGTCTTCGAGCACCAGCTTCTCGAGCCTGTTGTCGCCGCACGCCTGTGTGACCACCGTGCAGGTCCTGACCTTGATGTTGTCAATGGCTTCGATCTGCTGGATCAGGTAGTACGACATCGACGACTCCAGCGACGAACCGCGCGCCACCAGCGTCACCGACTTCGCATATCTGGCCAGATTCACGGCGGCCTGCCCCGCCGAGTTGGCCCCGCCGATGACGTACACCTCTTCGCCGTCGCACTCAGCGGCGATCGACGTCGCCGCCCCGTAGTGCACCCCGACGCCGGTCAATCGATCGCAGCCGTCGGCGGGCAGTTGCCGATACGACACCCCCGTGGCCAAGATCACCGCCCGCGCACCGATCGAGCGACCGTCGGACAGTTTGACGCTGCGGGCCGCGCCCTTGACCTCCAACGCGACGGCCTCCTGGGCCGTGATGAGTTCCGCGGCGAACTTCTCGGCCTGGCGCCTGGCGCGGTCTGCCAGCTGGGCACCCGAAACCCCGTCGGGGAAGCCCAGATAGTTCTCGATCCGCGAGCTCTGGCCGGCTTGGCCGCCGGTCGCGGTGCGCTCGATCAGCACGGTTTTGAGGCCCTCGGACGCGCCGTACACCGCCGCCGCCAGCCCCGCCGGGCCGCCGCCGATCACCACCAAGTCGTAGAAATCCTCGGCCGGCGTGGTGGTGAGCCCGAGGGTCGCCGCGAGCTCCGCGTCGGCGGGGTTCACCAGTGTCTCGCCCTGCTCGGTGATCACCACCGGAAGCGTCAGCCCGTCCTCGCCGGCAGCTTCCAAAAGTCGCTGCCCCTCGGGTTCGTCGGCGCGAAACCACGTGTAATACAACTGATTTCGCGCCAAGAACTCGCGCACGTGCGACGATCTCGCATTCCACGGGTGACCGATGATCTTGGTGTGCGGAATCACCCGGTCACCGGCTGCCCGCCACGCCTCGAGCAACGCGTCGACCACCGGGTAGAGCTTCTCCTCCGGCGGGTCCCACGGTTTGAGGAGGTAGTGGTCGAGGTCGACGACGTTGATGGCCTCGATCGCGGCGTGGGTGTCCGCATAGGCGGTGAGCAGGACCCGTCGGGCCAGCGGGTAGATGTCCATCGCCTCTTCGAGGAACTCGATGCCGCTCATCTGCGGCATGCGGTAGTCGGCGACGAACACCGCCACGGTGTCACCGCGCAGCTTGAGCTCGTGCAATGTCTCGAGTGCGTCCGGGCCGGATTCGGCGCGGATGATGCGGTGGTGCTCTCCGTATTTGCGGCGGAGATCGCGGGCGACCGCTCGGGACACGGCGGGATCGTCGTCGACGGTGAGAATGACGGGTTTACGGGGCTGGGAGGGTCCAGTCATCGCTGTCAAGTATGCGCTCACGCGTCGTCTCGTTCGCCGGCGCCGAGGCCGTCGGCCAAATGCAGCAAAGCGCAGCGGGTGTGGTGCGGGCTGCTTTAATTTCCAGGAGAGCGAGCGGCATCGGGTCGTTTGCCTCCGACGACAGAGAGAACCGCGATGAGAAAGACCATCGCAGCCCTGACGGCCGCGGGCTCGCTGACAGCTGCCGGGCTGCTGACATCATCGGTGGGGCACGCGATGCCCCTCGACCCGTACCAGGCGGTGTGCGACGCGTACGGCGCCGAAGCGTCCGGGCTGGTGATTCGCGGGGCGGCTCGCCCTATCTCCGCGCGGATGCTCGTCGAGGCGGGAACCAGCTCGTTCGACGTGCACAACGTCATCGACACGGTGGTCTCGACGCGCTGCCCGCAGTACAGCAACCTGCTGTGACGGGGCGCCTGGGCGATCGCCGGAACGCAGCGGCGTCCAGGTAGAAGCGCCGCGGCGGCCGCCGTGGGACAATTTTGGCTTGCGCCCGTCGACCCGGTATCGTGGAGCGACGGTGCGGCAACGCGCCGGCTCCTGCGTGCCCTGGCATCTCGCGGAATTCCGGAATGATTCCGCGTCCCGCCCACGTTTCGAAGTCGGGGTGAATACTGCACTTGATGGGAGGCTCCCCCAGGGAGCACCCATCGCAGCCGGAGTTAGGGATTGCGGAGGTTATGGCAAAGAAGGACGGCGCCATAGAGGTCGAGGGTCGCGTGGTCGAGCCTCTGCCCAATGCGATGTTTCGCATTGAGCTGGAGAACGGTCACAAGGTGCTCGCCCACATCAGCGGCAAGATGCGGCAGCACTACATCCGCATCCTGCCCGAGGACCGGGTGGTCGTGGAGTTGTCTCCGTACGACCTGTCCCGCGGCCGCATCGTGTACCGGTACAAGTAACCCGACGAACTGGGTGTGACGAGCGCTTGCGCGCGTCACCGACAAACCAAGAAGGATCGAATACAGCCGTGAAGGTCAACCCCAGCGTGAAGCCGATTTGCGACAAGTGCAGGGTGATCCGTCGGCATGGGCGGGTCATGGTGATCTGCTCCGATCCTCGCCACAAGCAGCGGCAGGGATGAGCGCTTGCGCGAAGACCAGAGCGCAGGGATGAGCGCTTGCGCGAAGACCAGAGCGCAGGGCTAACGCATCCGCCTTAGTCGCCACAACTGAATGCAGACCTCCCAGCACCACTGAGCGGATACGCCGCTCATAACGTCCGGACCGGAGGCCGGACCCCTGCAGAGCAGGGAACGGGCTGGGATCAGACCTCCGCATAGAGAAGAAGGACACCGCCTGATGGCACGTCTTGTGGGCGTCGACCTGCCGCGCGACAAGCGCATGGAGGTCGCGCTGACGTATATCTACGGCATCGGCCGCACCCGCTCCAACGAAATCTTGGCCGCCACCGGCATCGACCGGGACATGCGCACCAAGGACCTCACCGACGAGCAGCTGACCCAGCTGCGTGACTACATCGAAGCCAACCTCAAGGTGGAGGGCGATCTGCGCCGCGAGGTGCAGGCCGACATCCGCCGAAAGATCGAGATCGGCTGCTACCAGGGTCTGCGCCACCGGCGCGGACTTCCGGTGCGCGGCCAGCGGACCAAGACCAACGCGCGCACCCGCAAGGGCCCCAAGCGCACCATCGCCGGCAAGAAGAAGGCCAGGTAACCGATGCCACCAGCAAAAAAGGGCGCGACTGCTCCGAAGAAGGGGCAGAAGGGCCAGAAAGGCCGCCGGCGGGAGAAGAAGAACATCCCGCACGGTGCCGCGCACATCAAGAGCACGTTCAACAACACGATCGTCACGATCACCGACCCGCAGGGCAACGTGATCGCGTGGGCGTCATCGGGACACGTCGGCTTCAAGGGGTCCCGCAAGTCGACCCCGTTCGCCGCGCAGCTGGCCGCCGAGAACGCCGCCCGCAAGGCGCAGGAGCACGGCGTCAAGAAGGTCGACGTGTTCGTCAAGGGCCCGGGTTCGGGCCGCGAAACCGCAATCCGCTCGCTGCAGGCCGCCGGCCTGGAGGTCGGCGCGATCGCTGATGTCACCCCGCAGCCGCACAACGGCTGCCGGCCGCCAAAGCGGCGGAGAGTCTAGGGCCTGGGCTAGGAGGAGAAGGACTTCATGGCTCGTTACACCGGACCCGTCACCCGCAAGTCGCGGCGTCTGCGCGTCGACCTCGTCGGCGGCGACCAAGCGTTCGAGAAGCGGCCTTATCCGCCCGGCCAGCACGGCCGCGCGCGGATCAAGGAAAGCGAATACCTGCTGCAGCTGCAGGAGAAGCAGAAGGCGCGCTTCACCTACGGCGTGCAGGAAAAGCAGTTCCGCAAGTACTACGAAGAAGCGGTGCGCCGCCCCGGCAAGACCGGCGAGGAGCTACTGCAGATCCTGGAGAGCCGGCTGGACAACGTCGTGTACCGCGCCGGGCTGGCGCGCACCCGCCGGATGGCGCGGCAGCTGGTCAGCCACGGGCACTTCACCGTCAACGGCGTGAAGGTCGACGTGCCCAGCTACCGGGTGTCGCAGTACGACATCATCGACGTGCGCGATAAGTCGCTGAACACGGTGCCGTTCCAGATCGCGCGGGAAACCGCAGGGGACCGGCCGATTCCGGGCTGGCTGCAGGTGGTCGGGGAGCGTCAGCGCATCCTCGTGCACCAGCTGCCGGAGCGCGCTCAGATCGACGTACCGCTCACCGAGCAGCTCATCGTCGAGTTCTACTCGAAGTAAAAGACTTTCGGCCGTCCGGATGGCGGCCGGGGACGCGGCATCAAATAGCGGGTGCCGTGAAGGAGGAAGAAAACACATGCTGATTTCTCAGCGACCCACACTGAGCGAAGAGGTTGTCGCCGACAACCGGTCGCGGTTCGTCATCGAGCCGCTGGAGCCGGGATTCGGTTACACGCTGGGCAACTCGCTGCGCCGCACGCTGCTGTCGTCGATTCCCGGCGCGGCCGTGACCAGCATTCGCATCGACGGCGTGCTGCACGAGTTCACCACCGTGCCCGGCGTCAAAGAGGACGTCACCGACATCATCCTCAACCTCAAGGGCCTGGTGGTCTCGTCGGAGGAAGACGAGCCCGTGACGATGTATCTGCGCAAGCAGGGCCCGGGCAACGTCACTGCCGGTGACATCGTGCCGCCTGCCGGCGTGACCGTGCACAACCCGGACATGCACATCGCGACGCTGAACGACAAGGGCAAGCTCGAGGTCGAGCTCGTCGTCGAACGCGGTCGCGGCTACGTGCCGGCCGTGCAGAACAAGGCGTCGGGCGCCGAGATCGGTCGCATTCCGGTCGATTCGATCTACTCGCCGGTCCTCAAGGTCACCTACAAGGTGGAGGCCACCCGCGTCGAGCAGCGCACCGACTTCGATCGGCTGATCCTCGACGTCGAGACCAAGAACTCGATCAGCCCCCGTGACGCATTGGCGTCGGCGGGCAAGACGCTGGTCGAATTGTTCGGTCTGGCAAGGGAACTCAACGTGGAGGCCGAGGGCATCGAGATCGGGCCGTCACCTGCGGAGGCCGACCACATCGCGTCGTTCGCGCTGCCGATCGACGACCTCGACCTGACGGTGCGCTCGTACAACTGCCTCAAGCGCGAGGGCATCCACACCGTCGGCGAGCTGGTCGCGCGCACCGAGTCCGACCTGCTGGACATCCGCAACTTCGGCCAGAAGTCGATCGACGAGGTCAAGGTCAAGCTGCATCAGCTGGGCCTGTCGCTCAAGGACAGCCCGGCCGGTTTCGACCCGTCCGAGGTCGCGGGTTACGACGCAGCCACCGGCACATGGCACGGCGATTCGGCGTCGTACGACTTCGACAACGACCAGGACTACGCCGAAACCGAACAGCTGTAATACGCGCCCGTCCTTTTCTCGCACAAGGAGATACGAGCAATGCCCAAGCCCACCAAGGGCCCTCGCCTCGGCGGGTCGTCCTCGCACCAGAAGGCGATCTTGGCCAACTTGGCCACCTCGCTGTTCGAGCATGGCCGCATCAAGACCACCGAGACCAAGGCCCGGGCGCTGCGGCCGTACGCGGAGAAGCTGATCACTCACGCGAAGAAGGGCACGTTGCACAACCGGCGCGAGGTGCTCAAGAAGATCCGTGACAAGGACGTCGTGCACACCTTGTTCGCGGAGATCGGGCCGTTCTACGCCGACCGCAACGGTGGCTACACCCGCATCATCAAGGTCGAGCCGCGCAAGGGCGACAACGCGCCGATGGCGGTGATCGAGCTGGTGCGGGAGAAGACGGTCACGGCTGAGGCCGATCGCGCCAGGCGGGCCGCGGCGTCACAGGCCGCCAAGAAGGCGGCGCCGGTTGCCGCTGCGGCCGCACCGCAGGCGGCGGTGGAGCCGGAGGCGACGGCTGGTCCGGAGACCGAGACTGTGGCTGACGTCGAGGCAGAAGACGCCGCGATCGAGGAGGCTCAGGCCGCCGAGGCCGCCGACGAGGCCTCGGCCGAGGAGCCGACAAGCACCGACGAGGCCTCGGCCGAGGAGTCGAAAACGGACGAGGCCTCGGCCGAGGAGCAGAAAACCGACGACGAGTCGTAGCGTCATGCGCGACGAGCCCGCCATTCACCCGGATGGCGGGCTCGTCCGTCTCCGCCTCGACATCGCCTACGACGGAACGGAATTCGCCGGCTGGGCGGTCCAGGGTGAGCAGCGCACCGTCGCCGGCGTCCTCGAGGAGGCGCTGTCGACGGTATTCCGCACACCGGTGCGGGTTTTCGCCGCCGGCCGCACCGACACCGGCGTGCATGCCACCGGCCAGGTCGCCCACGTCGACGTGCCCGCGAGCGCGCTCGGCCACGCCCGGCCGCGCCGGACACCCGTGGGTGACCCTGAATTCCGGCCGCTGGTGCGACGGCTGGCCCGCTTCCTGCCCGTCGACGTCCGGGTCCGCGACATCACCCGCGCACCCGACGGCTTCGACGCCCGCTTCTCGGCGCTGCGCCGCCACTACGAGTACCGGTTGTCGACCGCACCGTACGGCGTCGAACCGCAACTGTCGCGGTATGTGACCGCGTGGCCGCGGCAACTGGACGTCGACGCGATGACCGCGGCATCGAAACAGCTTCTGGGACTTCACGACTTCGCGGCATTCTGCCGTCACCGCCCGGGTGCCACCACAATTCGCGATCTGCAGTGCTTCCAGTGGAGTCGTGACGGTCATCTGGTTACCGCCCGTGTCAGCGCAGACGCGTTCTGCTGGTCGATGGTGCGGTCGCTGGTCGGTGCACTGCTGGCCGTCGGCGACGGCCGACGCGACGCGAAATGGCTTGCTGCCCTTCTCAATTCGACCCGCCGATCGAGCTCGTTCGCAGCTGCTCCTGCGCATGGCCTCACCTTGGTGGGGGTCGACTACCCGCCCGACGGCGAACTCGCGGCGCGGACACTGGTCACCCGCGAGCTGCGCACCCGCGACTAGGTCAGGGCATGTAGAAACCGCGGATGCGGTGGTAGCGTCCGCGGCCCAGCAGCGCGTTGGCGGCTTCCAGCCCCGACATCACTGCGGCCTCGATGCAGCCGGCGTTCATTCCGGAGTCGGTCCAGTCGCCGGCCAATATCAAACCGCCGTAACCGCTTTCGTCCGGGCGCAGCCGGTAGCGCTCGGTTCCCGGTACGGACTGCACGTAGCGATCCGACGGGTCGACGTTGACGCTGACGTGCTGAGTGGCCAGCGCCGCGCGGCCTCGCTGGCCGTCGGCGCCGCTCAACAGATCCCACCTGAAGCCGTGGTCGTCGAATGCGCGTGGGAAATACGGCCTCAGGTGGCGATCGATGTACTGGGCCGCTTCCGTATGCACCACGTCGCGGTAGCGGCGCGCATAGCCGGCGCCGGTTTCGGTGGTGGGCCACGCCGCGTTCAGCGTGCCGCAGAAGTACGCGACCGCACCGGGACGCTGCTCGTCGGGCCAGTCCTCGGCCCACAACGTCTGCGGCATCGAGGCCCACGTCTCGAACGGGCGCAGGTAGGCGCTGATCGTGACACCTGGCTCAGTCCACCCGAGTTCCGGTTCGCCGGGCCGCAACCAGATCTGGAACGCCTGCGTCGCCACCGTGCGGATGTGCGTCGTCATCTCCTGCCACTCGGGCCGGTCGGCGATGAGCTCTTCTGCGACCACGGGCAGCATGCCGACCGACACCGCGAGCACCACGTGGTCGAAGTCGGCACCGCGTCGCAGCACCCGTGCTTGCGCGTCGGCGTGCTCGGCCCAATGCGTTTCGAGGGCGTGCCAGCCGCCTGGCGGCTCAGGCTGACCGGGGGCAAGTTGGTCGAGCAGCGGCCGATGGGGGAAGACGGGCAGCCCACGCACCCGCGTCAGCGGCTCGTAGTGCTCGACGCCGTCGGCGAGCCGGACCTGGCGTGCCATCGAGATCGCCGCGATGCCTTGGCGGCGTTCGTCCAGATGCAGCGCGTCGAGCCGGTGGAAGAACTCGAAATCGACGCCGCGCCGCCGCAGCGCCTGGTACAACGGCGCGATCACGATGTCGCCCATGCCCGCTGTCATCTTCCAGAAAATGGCGCCCTTGTAGTCGAACAGCACCAGGCCGGTGAGGAACACCGCGAGCCCGGCACCGAAGGCGGGTCGCGCCGGATCGGCGTCCTCGTATCCGAATACCAGGTCGTAAAGTCCTCGCACCAGCGAGAACTCGAGCACGTCGGGATGCGCGCCGTGGCGCAGGATCCAGTCGCCGAAGTCTTCGTCGTTGATGGCGCGGAAGCCGCGGGGATCGGTGACCAGGTTGTCGGCGAGGATGCCTCGGATGACGGCCGTCATGAGCGACAACAACAGCCACGACCGCTTGTGGTCAGCGCGGCGCTCGTAGTCCAGCGCGTGGCGTACGGCGTCGAGTGCGTCGTCGATCATGCGGGTGGCGCTGCGCCGGCCGCGCCGAGGATCGGCCAGGGCCAGCAGTGCGGCGAGCGCGCTGTCGGCCACCGCGGTGAGCCAGCGCTGGGCGGCTGGCGGCTCGGGGCAGCAGGACAGCACGAGCCCGGAAGGACTTGCGCTGCGCTGGGATTCGGCGAAGTCGCGGACCAGCTGGACGGCACGGCGGGTGAACTCGATGACGGTCATCTCCCGGCCGGTGCTGTCCGGCTCGCCGGGTGAGCCGGTGTTGCGGGTGAACGTGCCGAGCCACATCAGCCAGTCGTTGCCGAACCGGTCGGCCAGCCCGAGGTTGTCGCCGGGTATCAGCGCCTGATCCCAGGTGCGGATCGGTGCGCCGGGATCGGTTGCAATGCGGTCTAATTCGGCATAGCACTCTCGCAGCAGGCCGAATGCGTTCTCGTAGGAGCCCAGCCAGATGTGCAGGCCGTGTTCTTCGATGCGGCCGTGCTCGCCGCGGCTGGACGCGCCTTTGCCGCCGAGTCGCCAGCCACGCTGGTAAACCGTGATCGCGTCGAAGCGGTCACGCCAGCCGGGCTCGCTGAGTCGCCAGGCGGCGCTCAAGCCGGCCATGCCGCCGCCGAGGATCGCGACCTTGCCGCCGGGCCTGCTCACGCCAGCAGCGCGCGCGCCCGGTCGAGCTCCGGCCAGGTGCTGTCGGCGGGGAAGCGGCTGATCGTGTCGGCGAGCTGCGCCCGGGCGGCATCGTGGCGCAGCTCGAAATCGTCCATGGCAGCGCGTAATTCGAAGATGTGCGCGTGCTGGCGCCTGGCGACGTCGAGGGCGGCACGCAGGTCGGCGGCCCGCGCCTCGTCGTCGGCGGCGGTGCGCGACCGCAGCCGCAGCAGCTCTGACCGGTAGAAGCACACCCCGGTGTCGTCGACGAGCTTTAGTGCCGTGTCCAACCGCGCCGCGGCCTCCTGGGTGCGGCCGGCCGCGATCAGCAGCCGTGCCAACACCCCGTCGTAGAAGGTGACGAAGAGCCGCGCCTCGGCCTCGCGCCACGCGTCGACGAACATGGCCATGACCGCGATGTGGTTCTGCAGCTCGTCGACGTCAACCGGATCCGCATTCAGCGCGAAAAATGTTGCGACAGTTGCTTGTTCGGTGGTCGCCACCATGGCCCAGAAGTCGAATCCGTGCCTCTCGGCTTGTGCGGCCAGCGATTCGACGAGCCGCGCTGCCGCGTCGAGCTGGCCCGCCTCCAGCCGCATCCATGCCTCGTAGGAGCGCGCGTAGGCCTGACTGAACGGACCCTGGGGGAAGTCGAGCCCTTCGACGATACGCCCGGTTTCGGCGAATTCGGCTTCCGCGCCGGCGAAGTCGCCCTGCACGGCACGGGCCAGGGCCAGATGCGTGTGCATGGACGCGACCGGCTCGTTGGGCACGAACCACACCGTGTCGAAGTCGTCGATCTGCACCTGCGCGACCGACTCGGTGGCCTGCTCGAGCAGGCGCCGCGAGGCCTCGAAATCGCCTGCGTACCACGCCAGCATGCCCATGGCGGCGTCGTTTTCCGACCGGAACCATTCCTTCGCGTTGTCGAGGTTGCCGCGTAACGACTCGGAGACCTGTGCGGCCCGGTGCAGGTCCGCGCGCGGCAAGAAGTACGCCCACAGCGCGACGAGCGTCGCGACGAGTTCGTCTTCGCGCAGATCGGTGCCCGACAGCTCCAGGCAGCGTTCGAAGTCGGCGGCCGCACCGGGACTTGCGGTGCCTTCGGCCGCTGACGCGAGGAATCCGCGGCGCAGCCGCAGCGCGATCTCCCGACGATCACGTGCGGGGCTGGGCGGCATTCGTTCGATCTGCTCCACCGCCCGAGTGAGATAGGTGCGGGCCTCCTCCAACGCGCCGCGCCGCCGGGCGTCGGTGGCCGCCTGTTGATATGCCACCGCGGCGTCCTCGTACCGCAGCGCCTGGTCGTAGTGCAGCGCGACCAGATGCCAGTCCGGATCGCTGCCGCCGTGCGCGCTCACCAGCGCGTCGGCGGCGCGGCCGTGCAAGCGCCGCCGCACGGTCGGTGGCGCCAGTTCATATGCGACCTCCCGCAACAGTTCGTGACGGAACCGCCAGGCGTCGGTGCGAGTCGGCTCGAACACGTGCGCCTGCTCGAGCTCGGCAACGGCAGCGGCGAAATCGTCGTCGGCCATGTCGAGCACCGCGAGCATCAGGCTGCGGTCGAATTCGCGGCCGATCGCGGCGGCGGCTTCGACCACCGGGATCACGTTGTCGCTGGCCCGAAGTCGCGCAAACAGCGGCTCGTAGAGCGCATCGGGAACGCGGTGCCACCGGAATTCATCGGTGGGCTGGTCGTGGATCTTGGTGACCACTTCTTCGACGTACAACGGCACGCCGTCGCAGCGGCGGCGGACTTCGGCCTGCTGCTCTTCGGACAGGCCCGGATCGATCGCGGCGCTGAGTTCGTCGGTCTCGGCTGCCGTCAACGGCTGCAACTCGAATGTCTTGACGTGCGCCAGATTCGGGAAACATCCCGCGTCGCGGGCGGTCAACACGACCAGCAGCCGACCAGTTTCGGTGGCCAGCAGCGCGTCGAGCACGTCGAGGGTCGACGCGTCGAACCACTGCACGTCCTCGGCGAGGACCACCCCAGGTCCGCCGCCCAGGCACGCCACCAGATAGTCGCTGATGGCCGCGACGATCTGGTCGTAGAGCTTGGTGCCCTCCGTGGGCACCGGCTGGTAGCCGTACTCTGCGCCGACGCCCAGCACGGGCGCCAGCAGCGGCAGGGTCGCGTCGACGTCGAGCCCATGCGCCCGAAGTTCTGCCTCGAGGCGGCGGATCCGCTCAGCCTGCTCGGTCAGCCGGTCGATGCCGCAGCGACGTTCCAGCAGTGTGCGCACCGGGTGCAGGCCGGCGTCGGCATGGAACGGGGATCCGACCAGCGTCAGCACGCGGCCACCTGACTGGCGCGCCAGATCGGTGGCGACAGCGGCCAGGCGGCTCTTGCCCATGCCGGCCTCCCCGAAGAACCCCACGCCGGCGACGTCCAGCGTCCCGGCCTGCGCCCGAGCCCAACTGTGCTGCAGGTAGGCGATTTCGCGCTGTCGGCCGATCAAGGGCCCGAGCGGGACTCTGGTGCCGCTGCGTTCGGCGACCACCCGGTAATGCTCGATGAGCTCCTCGATGCCCTTCACCGTCCGGGCGGGCTGCGCCTCGAGTTCGAAGTCGTCGGCAATCAAGCCGCCGATGGCCGCGGACACGACGACGGAGTTCGGCGGCGCGAGCTCTGACACCCGGGCGGCCATGTTGGCTCCCAGCCCGTACACGTCGTCCTGGGAGCGGTCGAGGTAAACCAGCCCGCGGTGCACACCCACCCGCACCGCGATCCCGAAACCGAAACGCGTGCTGACCTTTTCGCTGAGCGCAGCGACGTCGAGGGTGATGTCCAGCCCGGCTTGCACGGCGCGGCGGACGTCGTTCTCGTGGGCGATCGGGTGCCCGAACACGGCCAGCAGCCCGTCGCCTTTGGTGGAGAAGATGTGGCCTTCGTATCGGTCGACGATCTGCTTGACCTGATCGCGGTACCGTCCGATCACCGTGCGGTAGATCTCCGGCTCCACCCGCGTCGACAGCGCAGTCGAACCCACGATGTCGGCGAAAAGGATTGTCAGCCGCCGAAGTTCGCCGCGCCCCGGCGGCGCGGCGAGGATGTCCTCGGCTTCGGGATTGTGGCGGTCCACCTCGAGCACCTGCTCGGCAAGCTCGGCGGCGGTGATGCGATCGCCCCGGTTGATCGCTTGAACTGCCCGGTCAAGCAGTTCTCCGATAGGTGATCTGGGAGCGGCTGGAGTCACAGGTCGACGAGGACCGTCATCGTTTCGTCAACTGGCGCTGTGCCGGTCTGACCGGCGGTGGTCAGCCGCACCTGCCCGCGATACGTCGCGCTTCTCACCTCGGGCCACGCCACTGCGATACGGAACGTGGTCGCGGACTTGGCCAACACCGGCGGAAGGAACGTGACCAGGTGGTCGGGGATCGTGTACGACGAATCGCCCTCTCGGGCAAAGCTTTTCGCGATCGACAGGGCGCGTGGGTGATCGGCGCCGGCGATCGCGATGTCGGCGGACTCCACAGCCCCTGTTGCGCAACATGTCCCGCAGCCGGCGGCGCATCCCGCCGGTCCGCACGGCGCGGACATCATTTCCGATGCGGTGTGCAGCCCAGCGGTGACGGCGATGTCGAAAAGCGCACGCATGGACTGTGCCCACTGCTCGGCGCCGTATGTGCCCTCGTCGATGTGGTCGTTCGCGTCAGTCGCAACCTCACCGGCCCGGGTGATCAGGCACCGGTACAACTCCGCGCATTGCTGAATGCTCGCGGAGATGTGCGCCGTGCGCGAGGTCACGCGCCACCTCCTTCGGTCGATTCGCGCAACCTCTGCAAGTACCGCAGGGGGTCGGTGGCCAGCCGCACCGCGAATTCCGCACCGAACGCCATCATCTCCGGGACGGGCACCACTCCGCCGGCGCACTTCTGCGCAAGCGCCATGCTCTTCTTCGACATGTCGTCGATGCACTCGGTGAGCATGTCGACGGCGACGGTGACGGCCTGCCGGCTGGCGCCGTCGGTTTGGCACGACGGGGCAGCGCCGAGCGCTCGGCACGGATCGAGAGGCTTGGGCGGTGTCGCCGGCGCCTGAGGCGCCCGGGACGCCGTCCAGTTCTGCCATCCCACGGCGTTTTGGCGCCGCTGCTCCACGCCGCCGAGCAGCATCTCCATTCCCTGATCGGCGTATCCGCAGATGCACGCAAGCTTCTCGATGGCGACAGGCGATAAGTTGCGGAACGCAACCACCTTTCGGGTGATCACCCGCACGCCCCGCCTCGACGGGTCGGCGGCCGTGGCGACCATCCGGATGAAGCCCTCGTCGACGAGCGTCAAGCCGTCTCCCGCAGCGGTCGGATCGGGGTGCTCGTCGAGTTCGTAGTTGACCCACGCGGTCGGGAACCCGGTGGAGGCGCCGGCGGGGTCTTCGCCCCTCCAGTACCGAAGCGGTGTCTTCATCACAGGAGAGCCGGCCACTTTGCAAGTCATGCTGACGTGTTCGAGCGTCCAGCTCCACCCGTCGTCGGGATGAATGCCGTGCGGTTCCATGGTGCAGAAGAACGGCAGACACCGGTTCCAATTACGGGGGTCCGCAACGTCTTTCACCTCGTTGAAGGATGCCCTGGTGCTGGTGAAATCAGTGGTGAGCACGACGCAGGTGTGGCCGCAGATCTGGCGCAGGGTGTGGTCACAGAGGGGGATCTCGGCGACCACGGGGTCAATCAGAGAGCGCTCTGTGGCAATCCGCATCACGCGCTGCCAGTCGCCGCGGAACGCGAACTCCGACCGCAGCAGATCAAACAGCTCTTCTGCGCGCGCTTCGGCGGTTCCGCTGCGGTCGTCGGCCGGCGTAGCCATGCCGAGTGCGGTCACGTAGTCCTGTTCGGAGGCGTCGACCGGGCCGCCCTCCAGGTGGCACAACGCTCCCAGCGCGTACACCATCCGAGACAGCTGCGGCTTGGTCAGCGGCTCGCCGCCTTGGTCGATCGGCATGCTGTTGCCTTCGACAAGGTCGCCGATCGCGCCGCGCACGCTCGGGAAGGCCAGCGTCCGGCCCGGCATGTCGTCGAAGAACTGTTCGATTTCGGCGAACCAGCCGCTGTGCGGCCCCGTGGTGCCGGGCAGGTACTGTTCGACGACGGCCGCTGTGGCGGGTTCTTCCGATTCGGAGACCAGCCGGTCCATGGCGCCGTAGAGCGCCATCAGAGATTGCACCGCCGCCATCGGGTCCTCCAGCCGGTATGGCTGGCTAGCATACCGGCGAGCGGAGTGTTTCCACATGTCATCGCGATGATCGATGCTGCTCACTTTCCCGCGGCAGGCGACTTTCCCGATGGACCGCCGTCCCTGCATGTGCTGCCCTAGCATTGCGTTCGGCTGGTCGCCACCAGGCAGAAGTAGGCGGGAGGACGTCGGTGGCACATCGGGCTGACCACGGCAGCACCGACGATCTGCCGTGGTCGTCGGTGTTCGATCCGGCCGCCAACGCCCGTGCGCTCAGCGCGATTCAGGCCGAAGGCTTCCGCGCCGCCAGCCAACTCGTGGATCGGTTCGTCCGGATCGTCACGCCCAACGGATCGCCTGCGACGGGCACCCCGGCACTCGGCAACGGCGCCGAGGCGTCGTCGGCGTCGGATGCCGAGAGACTGACCAGGGCGTGGTGGTCGGCTGTCGGGCAGTTCTTGCTCAGAGCTGCACCCGGCGCTTCCTCCGCTGTCGACCTGACGCACTCGGACGGTGGAGTGTCACTTCGGGCAGCGGCCGGCGGCACGGCATGCGCTGAAGTGTGGTTGCACAACCGCGGCGCCGACGATCTCGGGCAGGTTGTGTTGCGTTGCAGCGACTTACTGGCGCACGACGGTTCGTTGATCACCGCAGACCACGTCACGTTCGACCCGGCCGTGGTTCCGTTGCCGCCACGGTGCAGCCGCGGAATATACGTCAAAGTTCAAGTGCCCCAAGCCTTATCGGCTAACATCTACCGCGGCACCATGCTGGTGAGCGGCCATCCCGAGCTGTGGTCGCCGGTGGTGCTGTCCGTCACCGCAGAGGCGCCGTGACCAGCACTGCGGATCGAACCGATCTCGTTTCGGCCGTGGAGGACCGCCTCCGGGCGGTGGCGAAGCTGGTCCGGCGGTCGATGCTGGACACGATGCCCGACGGCGAACCGAACCAGTGGCTGTACGCGCCGATGCGCGAATACCCGTCGCGCCCGGGCAAGGCGTTGCGTCCCGCGCTGTGTCTTTCCGCCGGGCGCGCGTTCGGCGCCGACGAGAACGATCTGCTCGGCCTGGCGGTGGCCATCGAATTGCTGCACAACGCATTTCTCATCCACGACGACGTGGCCGACGGCAGTGAGATGCGTCGCGGCCGCCCCACGCTTGCGGCCACCTACGGAATCGGCGCCGCGGTGAACGCCGGCGACGGGCTGGCGGTGGTGGCCGGCCAGGTGCTGCGCCGCGCCACCCGCCGGTTCGATCGCGACTTGGCCGACCTCGTCTGGGGCGAATTCGACACGATGGCGATGCGCACGCTCGAGGGCCAGGCCACCGAATTGGGCTGGCGGCTGGACAACGTGGAGGCGCTTCGCCCCGAGGACTATCTGCACCTGATCATGCACAAGACGTGCTGGTACACGATCATCCACCCGCTGCGGGTCGGCGCGATGGTCGGTTCGCGCGGCACCGCTGAGCTTGGCCCGCTGGTGCGGTTCGGATTCCACTTCGGCGCGGCCTTTCAGATCCGCGACGACCTGCTGAATCTCGTTGGCGACGAGGCGATGTACGGCAAGGAGATCCTGGGTGATCTGTACGAGGGCAAGCGCACGCTGACGCTCGTCCACCTGCTCAGCGTCGCGCAAGGCGCCGACGCTGCGTTCATGCGCGACTACCTTCGGCGCGACCGTTCCACGCGCACACCGCAAATGGTGGCGGCCGTGCGCGCGATGATGGACGACTACGGAAGCATCCAATTCACAAGCGAATACGCCGAAGGCATCCTGCTTGTCGCGGAGGAGTACTTCGAGCAGGCGTTCGCCGACGCCCAGCCCGGACCCGATCTCGACTTCCTGCGCGCACTGGTGCCCTACGTGTGGGCGCGCTGGCGCTGAGCAGTCAGAGCCGGCCCGCGGCGAAGTCCGCCGCCTGGTTCACCAGTCCCGCCGAAATGTACGCATTGGCACTGTGATCCGGCCAGTTCTTGTTGGCGTCGCCGAGATCGCTGTTGGAGCAGATCGGGTCGTTGGCGTGGCACAGGTCGATTGTCTTGTCGCCGTAGGCCGGATTGAAGTCGGAGAACGGTCCCAGCACCCGGCGAGTTCCGTTGCCGAACATCACTACCGCGGCGATGTGGGCGTCGGAACCCAGCGGAAGCGGGTTGTTGAAGCCGAACACCGGTGCGGGCACGGCGAGTACGACGTCGACCACACCGGCGCCAAGTGAGTAGCCGCCGAGCACCAGCTGGGTATTCGGGCAATTGGTCGCGTTGTACTGAATGCGCTGGCTCATGTCGTTGGCGCCGAGGTCTACCTCGTAATCGGCCGGGTAGTTGACCGCGTAGAAGCCGACCGACTTGCCCTTGACCCGTGAGCGCAGGGCGTTGACGAATGCGGTGCCGAGTATGCCTGGGCCGGCGGGTTCTTCACGGCCGCGTGCGAAGATCACCTCGACGTTCGGGCAGTTCGCGGCTGTGGCGGGCGGCGCGATGATCAGGGCGCACGCTGCCAAGACTGCGGTGAGAACGGCGACGAAACATTGACGCGGATGCAAGGCGTTCATCGTGACGATGTTAGCGATGATCGCCGGTTGCGTCGTCCGCTTGCCCGATCAGGGGCTCTTACACCAGTCCGGCAACGAAATTCGCGGCTTCGTTCGTCAAGCCCGCAGTCACGTAGTCGTGGTGCGCGAACGGATTGCGGCCGCCGGAGCAAATCGGGTCGCCGTCTTTGCACAAGTCGATGGCTTTACCGGCGACAAGCGGGGCAGCCGACGACACCGGCTTGCCGAATTTGGTCGACGGATTGCCGAACACCGCGACGGCGGCGACGTGGTTGGCTGCCGACGCCGGCAGCGGCACACCGATGTTCGTGCCGAGGATCGGAACGTTCAACAGCATGTCGACCACTGCTGCGCCCTGCGAAAAGCCGCCCAGGACAAGCTTGGTGGACGGGCATGTCTTCGCCATGTCGATGACGTGCGCGCTCGCGTCGGCGGCTCCGTCACCCGCGGCGAGGAAGTCATAGCTGGCGGGGTAGTTGACCGCGTATGCGCTTACGCTGCGGCCGCCGACCTGTTCGCGAAGTGCATCGACGAACGCCTGACCGACTTCACCGACCCCGGCGGGTTCCCTTGTGCCGCGAGCGAATACCACTTCGATGTCGGGGCACGGCTGAGCCGACGCGGCGGGGAGGCCGCCGGGCAACCAGACCACGGCGCCGGCCGCGGTCAGCGCGGCGGCAAAGAAACGACGAAGACTCACGCCGGTCATCCTCACATACCGGACTCGGTGGCAGGCAAACCGGCGGCCAGCGCCGGCCCGTCGGCACGGCCGCGGCCGTGCTGGTCAACGATGTCCGCCGGGCCTACCTCCGGCCAGCCGGCCGCCGCGACGACGTCGACCGGCCGGGCGTGCTCACGACCGGCCAACGCCAGCCCCAGCAACACCACGGCGCCGCCGAACGCCTGTGCCGGGGTGATCGCCTCGCCGACCAAAATCCACGCGGCCAGCACCGCGCACAGCACTTCGCCCAGGCCCATCAGCGACGCGTAGCTGGGGCGCAGCCGCGCCACGCCGCTGATGCCGAGCGTGTAGGCGACCGCGGTGCAGACCACTCCGAGCGCGAGGACGGGAACCCAGATCGGTGTCTGGTGGCCGGCGACGACGGTGTGCTGCGCAGTGAACGCCAGCGGCAGCGCGCCCGTCACACCCAGTGCCGCCACCGCGGCGGCGCCGACGATCAGGCCACCGGCCGCCAGGGTCACCGACGTCAAGCCGCTGCCGTCGGCGGCCACCCGGTCCGACAGCAGGAAATAGCAGGCGGCGCAGACTGCGGCGCCGAGCGCCCACGCCACCCCGGCTGGATCCACATGGGCGCGGAGAACACGTCGAGCACGACGACCGTGCCGGCCAGCGCGAGCGCCGCGCCGGCCAAGGTACCGGCGCCGGGGCGTCGCCGAGTGGTCGCCCAGAGCCAGCCGACCACCAGCACCGGTGCCAGATACTCCAGCAGCAGCGCAACGCCGACTGACAGCCGCGAGACGGCGTTGTAGTAGCAGAGCTGCGCGCCGGCGATCGGGACCACCCCGTAGAGCACCACAGTTCTGGCGTGTTGGACGGCTTCGCGCAGCCAGCGGCGGTGGGCCAGGGTCGCGAACAACGCCATCACCGCGGCGCCGACGGCAAGCCGGATCGTCACCGCCGCGTTGGGCGACCAGCCGGCAGCCATCAGCGCTTTCGCGAACGGCCCGGACATGCCGAACGTGACGGCCGACCCGAGCGCGAACGCGACGCCGAGCCGGAAGGTGCGTTGCGCGCCCATGACACCCTTTCCGCTGGTAACGAGTAAAATCTGCTTTGGTACTGACGCTACAAGCGCGCGTCGTCAGGAGTCAAATGCTTTTCAGTCATGACACGGAGGTCACACTGCGGGCCGCGTGCTCGCTGATCAACAGCGACCGCGTCGACGGTGAGCGGCTGGGGTCTCAGGCGGCGCTCGACGAGTACTTGGACTCTTACGGCTGGACGGGGCGGCGCGACCACGACGACGCCGAGCTGGCGGCAGTGCACAAGTTGCGGGCACGACTGGGCCGCATCTGGGAGTCCGCCGACGACGAGGAGCGGGCCGTCGAGCAGGTGAACGCGCTGCTGTCCGACACGCACGCCGCGCCGTGGCTGACCCGGCATCCGGAGATGCCCGAGTGGCACCTGCATCTGGCGTCGGTGCGCGATCCGCTGGCGCAGCGCATGGGCGCCGAGATGGCGATGGCGCTGGCCGACGTGATCCGGGCGGGTGAACTGCGGCGGCTCAAGATCTGCGCGGCACCGGATTGCCGTGCGGCGGTGATGGATTTGTCGCGCAATCGATCGAGGATCTTCTGTGACACCGGGAACTGCGCCAACCGTCAGCACGTGGCGGCCTACCGCGAACGCAGGCGGTGAAATTGCCGCCGCGCACCCTGCTCTCGCGGAGTTAGGTTGGTGCCGGCGGCACATTGGGGGGACAGTGGCTCGGCAACCGACGACCCGGCTCGCGGTCAGCGGGCATCGATTCCTGTTGCGGCGCATGGGGAATGCGTTGGTGCGCCGGGATGTGCGGATGATCGACGAACCGATGCGCGCGCAAGCCAGGTCGATGGTGACCGGCGCCGTGCTGACCGTGGTGGCGCTGGCGGCGTGTGCGGTCGTCGCGTTGGTGCGCCCGCAGGGCGCGCTCGGGGACGCCCCTATCGTGATGGTGCGCGAGTCCGGTGCGCTGTACGTCCGTGTCGGCGACACGCTGCATCCGGTGCTGAATCTCGCGTCGGCGCGCCTGATCACCGGCACGCCGGCCACTCCGCGAATCGTCAAGCAATCCGAACTGCGCAGGGCCAATCTCGGCGCAACGCTGGGCATTCCGGGCGCACCGGCGACACTGCCGGAGCCGCTCGCAGCCGGTGAAGCGCAGTGGGACGTGTGCGACGACGCGGCTGCGACAACCGTGATCGTCGGGCCGGTGGGCGACAATCGGCCGCTGCACGGTGACCGCACCATGTTCGTCCGCGCGCGCAGCGACTCGGCGACATACCTTCTCTACGACGGGCGCCGGGCCCGCGTGAGCTCGGCCGACTTCGCGGTCGCGAAGGCGCTGCGGTTGGACGGCGTCGAGCCGGTCGAGGTGTCGTCGGCAGTGTTGAATGCAATCCCCGAGGCGCCGGCGATCATGGCGCCGGTGATTCCGTCGTCCGGTTCACCGGGGCCGGCGTCGCTGGGCGGGGCGCCCGTCGGCTCGGTGGTGCGGGTCGCGCGGGCCGACGGCGACGAGTTGTACGGCGTGCTGGCCGATGGTGTGCAGCGGATCGGGCATGTGGGCGCGGATCTGTTGCGGTTCAGCGACTCGCACGGCGCGTCGGACATCACCGCGGTCACCGCCGACGCGATCAGCGATCTGCCGCAATTGGACAGTCTGCCTGTGGCCACGTTCCCCGACGTGGTGACACCACCGGTGAGCGAGCGCGTCGTGTGCGCGCACTGGGGACCGGACGGCGGGGTCACTGTGGCAGCCGGGTCCAGGTTGCCGGTGACCCCGGGGCAGGCGCCCGTCGCCCTTGCCCAGGCAGACGGTGCCGGCCCCAACGCCGACGCGGTGTTCGTGCCGCCGGGGCGCTGCCTCTACGTGGAGGCAACAGGCCGATACCTGGTCACCGACACCGGCGTGCGATTCGGGGTGCGCGACGCCGAAAGTGCTGCGGCACTTGGCCTTCCGACGACACCCGTGCCTGCATACTGGCCGATCCTGAAACTGCTCGCCGACGGGCCCGAACTCAGCCGCGCCGCCGCCTCAGTGGCCCACGACGGAATCGCCCCCGACCGCGGTGGTGTCGCGCTGCCCGGCGACGGCACTGCGACGGCGCCGCGCTAGCCGATTCGCGGGCGCGAGCAGTGCCAGCGCGGCAGCCAGAAATGCCGCGCACCCCGCAAGACCGACGAAAGCCGTTGAGCGGCCGTTGCTTTCGGGCTGACGGGCCGGCGCCGCAGGTGCCAGCGGGCGCTGCGCCCACGCCGGTGAGGCGCTCTGGCGCCCGTCGGTCAGGGCGGCCAGCGGGTCGACGATGCCGTTGCCGACGTTCGGATTCCAGCCGCCGGATGGCCGGTGTGCGGTGGCTTCGATACGTTGCATCACTTGCCGCGCGGTCAACTCGGGGAAGCGCGCACGCACCAGCGCGGCGACTCCGCTGACGACCGGGGCCGCATAGCTGGTCCCGGCGATGGCGGAGCCGCTGGCGCCGCGGTAGGTGTTCGCCAGCCCGGTGTGGTCGGGATTCAGCGACACAACTGCCTCGCCGGGTGCCGCGACGTCGACCCACGGCCCGGCCAGGCTGAACGGCGACGGCGACCCGTCGGGGCCGACGGAGCCGACCGTGAGGACGTAGTCGTCGTACCAGCCCGGGCTGACCGCGACATCGGCGGTCTCCCAGTCGGGTTCGTGCAGCCGCGCGGGTGCCGGGTTCTGTTGCGGGCAGTTGCCGCCGGGGCCGACGTTGCCCGCAGCCACTACGACGACCACGTCTTTGACGTCGACCGCATAGGCGACGGCGGCACCGAGTGCACCGTCGCGCAACGCTGCACCGGCGGTGCATGCGACCGAGGAGATGTTGATCACCGTTGCACCCTTGTCGGCAGCGGTGCGCACCGCCATCGCAAGCGTCTCCACCGTCCCGGTGCCGAAGTCGCGGGCACCTACCGGGCCGTACTTGACGCTGGTCTGCCGGATCGTCAGCACCGACACACCGGGAGCGATCCCGGCGAACCCGTCGGATTCGGCTGCCGCGGCGATGATTCCGGCGACCAGCGTCCCGTGGGCATCGCAATCCTCGCGGCCGTCGCCCGTCGAGGCGTAGTCGCCGCCGGAGATCAACCGGGGCAGCCGGGGATGTGTCGACACCCCGGTGTCGATCACCGCGACGGTCTGGCCTTCGCCGGTGGACAGCGCCCACAGCGGGCGCAGGTCGAACGGTGTCAGCTGGGTGCCCGACGCTTGTAGGTTCCGGTCGAACACGGCTGTGGTGCAGTCGGATTGCTTGCGGGTGGGCGCCGGCGGCCGCGGCGGTGCAGCGGGCGGGAGATCGGACTGGTCGACTGCGGGCGGTCGCACTGCGGAGGCGACCGGCGCGGGTGACAACCCAGCCAGGCCAAGCGTCAGGGCAGTGGCTGCGGCGAGCCGGACGACGGTCACGACAGCGCCAATCCGCGGGTGTAGGCGAATACGCCGCTGGCCCAGCATGTGAGCGGGATGATCGCGGCCAGCGCCACGGACTGAGCTACATCGACGGCTCGGCGTCTGACCGGCGAGCCGGCCATTGCTCGGGGTGCCGCCGCGGCCAGTGACGCGGCGACAATGGCGGCCGCGGCCCCTATCCAGTGCGCATGCTGTGGCCACTGGCCGACCGCCCAGACCGCTGCCGCCGCGAATGCCGTTGCGCCGCAGAGGAGTAACGCCGAAGCTTGCACCAGATCGACATGGAGGTCAGTGCGCAGGGTCAGTGCGACGCCGACGACGGCGGCCAATGCCGCCCCGGCGGCTGACCCGCCGTGAACCGCCAGCCAGGCGCCCAGTGCTGCTGCGGCCCCGAATCCGCACACCAGTCCGTTGACCATGCCGTGCGCGCGCCGTGAAGCGGCAGCGACCACGTCGGCGTGGTCTTCGTGGGCTAGACGAGGTACCGGCAGACGCCCCAGCCAGATGGCCAACCGCGGAGCGACGGCGAGCAGGATGGCCGCTGCTGCGGTGAGCACGGCCCCGGCTGCGGTGACCTCGCCTACCGCGACGACCTGCATGCAGGCGGCGCCCGCGGCGAGAAATCCGAACGCCGCAGCACCAGTGAAGACGACGAGCCCGGTGCGGGTGCAGCGGGCGGTGACCACCGACACCGTTGCGCCCAGCGCACTTGCCAGCATGAGTTTGGGCGCCAGCACGGTCCCGGGCACAGCCAGATAGCCGGCCGTTGATGCCAGTGCGGTCGTACAGCAGCCGAAGATCAACGCTGCCAACAGTTCTCGATACACCCGCGCGCACACCACCGCGGCGACGAGCGCGCCTGTGCACAGCGCTGCCGCCACCACAGCGGCGGCGCCCGATGTCGACCGCAGCACTGCGTAGATTGCCAGCGCGGTCCCGCACAGCGTGGCAGCTGACGCAGCGACGCGCGTCGCCGCCGAATTCCACTGCGGCGTGGCGGCGAGCGCCGCTGCGATCAAGGCGGTCGTGTCGTCGATCGGCAGTGCCGGCGGCTGCAGGCTGCTGCGACGTAGCCACAGCAGATCGCCGTCGTGAATGCCGTTGTCGCGCAGCGAAAGATACGGCGTCAGCGGTCGGCCGTCGACATGGGCAAGGTGCCAGTCCGTCGGCACGTCGGCCCAATGGTGCCCGTCGACCGCCACCTGGTTGACGATCGCGGGCAACAGCCCCGCGATTCCGGCATCCGCCGGTAGCGCGAAATCTGTTCGCTGCGTTCCGAATTGCACGCCGATGCGGCACACATCGGCCATGACGGTTCTCGACATCGCCATTCCCCCTCGTCGTGGCTGACGCTAACCGACGGATGCAGACTGCGGCGGGTTGTGCACAGCCGCCTGTGGATAGCCGGTTGCGGCTCGGCGGGGACGGCGCAAGCGTGGCCGCATGCCGGACTGGCAATCGAGCGCCCGCGCTGCGGGGCCACCACTACCCGACGGTGACGTCGTCGTCGAAGCGCCCGAGGACCCGCCGCGGCCGTCACCGGTGCACCCGCTCACGCGGCTTCTGCCGATCGTGATGTTCGTCGGGATGGCCGGCATGACATTGCTATTCGTCAGGTCAGGTGCCGGCGCCGCCCACAATCCGACGGCATTGCTCTTCCCGGCGATGATGGCGATGTCGTCGATCGGGATGATCGCGCAGAGTCGAGGCGGGGGCGCCCGCACCGCTGAGGTCGACGAAACCCGCAAGGACTATTTGAGATACCTCGACCGGCTGCGAGGCGACGTCGCCGAAAACGCACATCGGCAGTGGGAATCGCTGCGGTGGCAGCATCCCGACCCTTCGGCGTTGTGGACACTTGCCGGCACCCGGCGTATGTGGGAACGCGGCAGCGCCGATTCGGATTTCTGCCACGTCCGCATCGGGCTGGGCAGCCAGCGAGCCGCCGCCGCGATAACCGCACCCGACCTCAGCCCGGTCGACCAGCTCGAGCCCGTGGCAGCGATGGCGTTGCGCAACTTCCTGCGCGTCCACTCCGTCGTTTCGGAGCTGCCGATCACATTGGCGCTCAGGCGGTTCGGCGTGGTCTCGGTGCAAGGGGCGCCCCGGCATGCCCGGGATCTGATGCGAGCGATGGTGTGCCAACTCGCCGTTCTTCACGGCCCGGAGTCGCTCGCTGTCGCCGCGGTGGTCGACGACGCGGCAGCCCAGGAATGGGACTGGCTGAAGTGGCTGCCGCACCATCAGCATCCAAGCGCAACTGATCCTGGCGGCACGGCGCGGATGCACTACCGCAGCATCGAGTCCGTCCAAGGCGGTCCGGCCCGGCACATGGTGCTGGTCGTCGACGGGGCAGACGTGGCCGCGGCGGACCGCCGCCTCGAGCGCGGCGACGTGACGATCTTGGAGCACGGTAACCGGTGCCATGCGGCGGCTTGCCTTCGGCTCGACGTCTCGGCCGACGAGGTCGCGGTGCTCGCAGACGTCCGCGAAGTGGTCGCCCGGCCCGATGCGATGACGGTTGCCGACGCCGACGTGTGTGCACGGCGACTGGCTTCGTACCGGAACGCCACCGGCACGCGCACCGTTGAGGGCCGGCCGCAGGATTGGGCACACCTGGTAGGCATGGCCAACCCCCGAACGATCCATCCCTCGACGGCCTGGCGAGAGCGATTGCCGCAGCACAGGCTTCGCGTGCCCGTCGGTGTCACACCGTCCGGCACTGTGGTCGAGCTGGATCTCAAGGAGGCCGCGGAGAACGGCATGGGCCCGCACGGGCTGTGTGTGGGTGCCACCGGCTCAGGCAAGAGCGAGTTCTTGCGCACGTTGACCCTCGGGCTGATCGCAATGCACCCGCCCGAGTCGCTGAACCTCGTGCTCGTCGACTTCAAAGGCGGCGCAACGTTTCTGGGCCTGGACCGCGCCCGACATGTGTCGGCGGTGATCACGAACCTGTCCGACGAGGCGCACTTGGTCGCACGCATGAAGGACGCGCTGGCCGGCGAGATGAACCGGCGGCAAGAGATCTTGCGGGCGGCCGGCGGGTACTCCAGCGTCGCCGAGTACGAACGGGCACGGCAGGCCGGCGCCTCGCTTCCTGCGCTACCGGCTCTCGTAGTGATCGTCGACGAATTCTCCGAATTGCTCAGCCAGCATCCCGATTTCGCCGAAACCTTCGTCGCGATCGGCCGACTGGGCCGCTCACTGCGGATGCACCTGCTGCTGGCCAGTCAGCGCCTCGACGAGGGCCGGTTACGCGGCCTGGAATCCCACCTGTCGTACCGGGTCTGCTTGAAAACGTTCTCGCCCAACGAGTCCCGTGCGGTGATCGGCCGTCCGGATGCCTTCCACCTACCCGCCACACCCGGCGCAGCGTTCATGAAGGTCGGATCCGACGAGCCGGTGGCGTTTCAGACCGCGTATGTGTCCGGGCCGTGCAGCATCGCGGATGCGGCTCCAGCACACCAGGTCAAACCTGCGGTGCGTGTGTTCACCGCGGCGCCGATGGGCCCGACGGTCACCCTCCAGCAGCCGGCCGCTTGGGCGAGCGGCAAGACCGTCATGGACACGGTGCTCGACCGGCTAGCCGGACACGGCACTCCCGCGCACAAGGTGTGGCTGGCACCGTTGACTCAGTCGCCGCCGCTCGACGAGCTGCTCAGCCACTGGCGCGGGCTGCTCACCGTGCCGATCGGCGTGGTCGACCGGCCGTTCGCGCAGCGCCGCGACCCGCTGCTCGTCGACTTGTCCGGCGCGGCCGGCAACGTCGCGATCGTCGGAGGGCCGCAGTCGGGCAAGTCGACGGCGGCGCGGACGCTGGTCACCGCATTGGCCGCCACCCACGGACCGGATCAGGTGCAGGTCTACTGCATCGACCTCGGCGGCGGTGTGCTGTCGTCGCTCGCCGCGCTGCCGCACGTGGGTTCGGTAGCCGGCAGAACCGATGCCGACGTCGTGCGCCGGACCGTCGCCGAGCTCGCCGCGGTGTTGCGCACGCGCGAGACGGTGTTTCAGCGGCTCATCATCGACTCGATGGCCGAATACCGACGGCGCCGCACGGCTGGCGACCCTGGTGTCGCCGACGACCGGTTCGGTGACGTCTTCCTGGTGGTCGACGGATGGGGCAGCCTGCGTGACGATTTTGACGACTTGGAACCCGCGATCACTGCGCTGGCGACACGCGGCTTGTCATATGGCGTCCACGTGGTACTGACGGCCTCTCGGTGGGCGGAGATCCGGCCTGCGTTGAAGGATCAGCTCGGTACCCGCGTCGAGCTGCGGCTCGGCGAGCCGGGCGACTCGGAGGTCAATCGCCGTGCAGCTCAACAGGTTCCGCTGGGCCAGCCGGGGCGCGGCATCACCTCGGACGGCATGCACATGCTCGTCGGGCTGCCACGGCTCGACGGCAAGCACGACACCGCGGACCTTTCCGCGGCGCTCGCCGACGCGGCCGCGGCGATCCGGACCCGGTACCCGGCGCTCACCGCACCTCCAGTGCGGCTGCTGCCGCAGCGCGTCGACCACAGCGCGATTGTTCAACAGCTGCCCGACGCAATGGCGCTCGGCCTCTACGAGGACGAACTCGATTGTGTTGCACTGGAGTTCACTCAGCAGCAGCACATGCTGATTCTCGGTGACAGCGAATGCGGCAAGACGGCGACGCTTCGGCTGCTGTGCACTGAACTCGTCCGCAACCACAGCGCCGACGAAGCGCAGCTGGTGATCGTCGACTACCGGCGCACGCTGCTGAGTGTGGTCGAATCCGAGCACCTGGCCGGATACGCGATGTCTGAACCGGTGTTGTCGGCACAGCTTTGCGCACTCGTGGACCGGCTGAGGGCGCGCCTGCCCGGGCCGGACGTCGACCAACGGCAATTGCGCTCGCGGTCGTGGTGGTCGGGCCCGGAACTGTACGTGATCGTCGACGACTTCGATCTCGTCTCGGCCGCTCAATTCGCACCGGTGGTCGAATTGCTGCCGCACGCACGCGATGTGGGCCTTCATGTGGTAGTGGCGCGCCGCTCAGGAGGCGCGGGGCGGGCACTGTTCGACCCGCTGCTCGCGCGGATGCGTGAGCTCGGGTGCATCGGGCTGATGATGAGCGCGAGCCCCGACGAGGGTGTGCTGCTGGGCACCTCTCGACCGGGCCCGCTGCCGCCGGGACGTGCACGTTTGATCACCCGCGGCAGCGAACGGGTCGTGCAACTGGCCTGGGTGCCAGGCCCGTGACCGACACGCCCGTGACCGTCGTGGCCGTCGGCCCGTGCGTCGTGAAAAGCGCAGCGACAACCCATGATCGCGCAGCCGTGGCCATCGACGGCATCGACGACGAGTTCGTGTCGGTCGACGGACAGCCCGTCGCCGTGGCGGCGTTGTGGCATGAGATGTTCGCCGCCATGCTCGACGGCGCCGCGGTGCTGATCTGCTCGTCGTGGTGGCCGCAACGTCGCATCGCGACCATTCGGGATGCCGCATGCAGCGTGGTGTCCGAAGTCGAGGTGATCCGCCGGGCGGCAGTGCTCGCAGCCGCGGTCCGGCGGCACCCGGCGGTGGTCGTCGAGATCGCCGAATCGCTTGTGGCGCTGAGTCGTCCGGCCGATGACAGGCCGGCCCGGGCCGTCACGCGGTTGGGCGAACCAGCCGAGGTCGCCGCCGAAGTGGCGGATGCGGTGAGGTCACTGGCCGGTGGACACGGCGCGGTTGTCGTCGACTGCGCCGACGGCGTCGGCGGGGCGGCGGAACTCGGCCGACTGATCGCCGACGTGGGTGCATTCGAGGTCACCGTCGTCGACGACAACCGGCTGATGGATGTGGCCGGGACACTGGCCGCCCATCACGACTCGCCCGCGCCGGTCGACGCGCCGCCGGCGTCGCGACGGCCGTCGCGCCGGCTGTGGCAGACGATGGGCGCGGCCGTGGCGGCGGTTGCCGTGGGGGCGATCGTCGCCGTCGCGGGCGGGCCGGCCCGCCCGTCGCCGACCATGCTGGTCGAGGGCAGGGTGGTGGTCGAAGTGCCCGCGGATTGGACCGCGCGGCACATCACGAGCGGCCCGGGATCGGCACGGGTACAGGTGAGCTCGCCGGCCGATCCGCACGTTGCCGTTCATCTCACGCAGTCGCCGGTACCGCCCGGCGAGACGCTGCAGACCACCGCCGACACGTTGCGTCGCGCACTGCGCCAGGAACCACCCGGCGTCTTCGTCGACTTCGATGCGGCCGCCCGTCGGGCGGCCCGGCCTGCGGTCACTTACACCGAGGTCCGGGCGGACCACGACGTGCGCTGGACAGTGCTGCTCGACGGCAGGGTGCGGATCAGCATCGGCTGCCAGAGCCCCCGCGGGTCCGAGGAGGCGGTGCGGGCGGCGTGCGAGCGGGCCGTCGCGACCGCTCGAGATGCCGGCGAAATCGCGGGAACCGTTGCGCCGCAGCCACAGTCCAACACCACATAACCACCTGAAAGGACCGACATGACCTCACCCGGGCCGGGCAGTCTCAGCACCGACTTCGACCTGATGCACAACGTCGCGGGCAAGATCGACGCCCGCAACGACGAAATCCGCACCATGCTGCGTGGCTTCATCGACCGGATGACGAACGTGCCCGCGTCGGTCTGGGGCGGCAACGCCGCGACGGCCTTCAAAGGCGTCGTCGACCGCTGGAACAGCGAGTCGGTGAAGCTGCACCAGGCGTTGCAAGGCATCGCAGAAACCATCCGCGCCAACGAGCGGGTGCTGCGCGATGCGGGCGAGACCCACTCGCAGCAGATCGGCGCCATCGGCGGAAACCTCTAGGAGACGTGATGGATCCGGTTCTCTCGTACAACTTCGCCGAGATCGAGTTCTCGGTGCGCCAAGACATCCATGCGACTGCGGGGCGCCTCAACGCCGCGCTCGACGACCTGCGCGCGCAGATCACCCCGCTGCGCCAAGTCTGGACACGCGAGGCCGCCGACGCATACCAGGTCGAGCAGTCCATGTGGGATTCGTCGGCCGCCGCGCTGAACGACATCCTGTTCCGGCTGGCCAACGCCGTCCGGGATGGCGCCGACGATGTCGCCGCCACCGACCGCCGGGCCGCGAACGCCTGGGGGCGCTGAGCCCCGAAGACCACTGTGCGGGTCTCGATGGAGGGGAGCCGTCGGGACCCGCACAGGCATGCCCGCTGTCAGACGAGCGCGGCCAGCGCGGCGGCCTCCGTCCGGGCCGCCTCGACGGCCCCGTCGGAGAGTCCGCACACCCGCAGGCACGCCGCCCCGATCACACCGGCGTCGGACTGGTCAGGGTCGCGTGCCCGGCGAATCTGGATGACCACCTCGGTGAGCTGGATCAGCAGCTCGCCCAACTGCGTCGCCGTGACGCCCGCGCGCACCGACGGGGTGGCCGCGAGCATTCCCAGCCGGCCATAGGCCTCCTGCAGCTGGCGTCGCTCGGCCCGGAAGCTGTCGTAGCGTTCGTGCTGAATCTCCGGCAGCAGGTAGAGGGTGCCGACGTTGTGGGGAATGCGGGTCAGCGTGCCGACGTCGACCGTGGCCAGCAGGTACAGCGCCGCCGCGGCGCTCGCCCGTTGCGGCACCAGCGCCTCGATCGCCTCCACCGCGTCCAGACTGGGCCTGACCGACGTGGTGAGTAGCTCGATCAGCAGCTCGTCCTTGCCGGCGAAGTGGTAGTACAGCGACGCCTGCCGGATGCCGACCCGTTCGGCGATCATCCGGGTGGAGGTGGCGGCGAAGCCGTGTTCGACGAACAGCGCGGCGGCGGCGTCGAGGATCTGCTGGCGCGGCGACGTGTCGGCGTCGGGCTCCTCCGGCGTGTGGCGGGGTCGCCCGAGCCGAGGCCGCGACACCATGTCGCTCATCTTCGCACGACCGGTCGGCGGGCCGGTCACGTCGCGACGGCCGCGAGGTAGTTGCGCCAGCCACCGCAGTCGCTGATGTCGGGCGCGTCGGCCACTGCGGCCGGTTCGACGAGAAAGCCGCTGACCTCGCGGCCGTCGGCCAGAGCCACCTTGCCGATCACCATCGGGGCCGGCACCGTGGCGACGAACGTTCCGAACCCCGCGGCGGGCAGCCGCCACAGTTCCCCGGCCACGCTGACCCCGCCCCCGCCGACGCGCACCAGACCCGGCTTAGCGGGCACTGTGCGCAGCGCGTGCAGCCGGTACTGCGGGGCCGTCGCCGCCGGGCCGACCAGCGTGCCGCCGGCCTCGACCAGCTGACGGTTCAACGGTTGACCGCTCAGATGCGCACCCACGACGAACAGCTCGACCGCCGGATTGGCGAACCGCTGGGCCAGCTCGGCGAGCGTCCGGTCGCTGAACGCGTCCCCGGTGAGCATCACACCGAACGGCAGACCGTCGACGAAGCCGGCGGGAATGGCCAGCGCCGCGAAGTCCAGAAGGTTCGCGAAGTTGGTGAACCTGCCCATGCGGTCGTTGGCGCCGACGGGATCGGCGGCGACCTGCGCCAGCGTGGGATGCCACGTGGTGGTCGGAGTCAACAGTGCGGCGCAGCCGTCCAGGGCGGCGCGCGCCGCGGCGGCAAGGTACGCCAGCTTGGCGGTGTCGGCTGCCCAGTCGGCGGCGGTCTTGGTGCGGGCGGACAGGATGATCGCCGCCACGGTGGGGTCGAGCGTGGTGCCGACGAGGTCGGTGTGCTGCTCGATGTGTGCGCCGACCGTCGCGTAGCGCTCGGAAACGAATGCCCCGCGATACAGCAGCGCGGCGGCCTCCAGCAGCGCGGTGATGTCGGTCTCGACGATCTCGGCGCCGACCGCCGCGAACCGGTGCACCGCCGCGGTGAAGGCCTCCCGCCAGCCGTCGGCCAGCCCGTCCAGCTGGTGTGCCGCCGGAACCGCGATACGCGGGTGTGCCGGCGCGGGCGGGATCGGGGATTCGGTGCGGCACAACGGGGAGCCGTCGGGACCGGTCATCGTCTCGGCCGCGGCGCGGGCCAGCGCCATATCGCGGGCGAAGACACTGACGCAGTCCAGCCGGTAGCAGGCCGGCACCACACCGGTCACCGGAATGAGACCCCGTGTCGGCTTGACGCCGACGATGCCGTTGAGCGCGGCGGGCACCCGCCCCGACCCGGCGGTGTCGGTGCCGAGCGCGAAGTCCACCATGCCCAGCGCCACCGCGACCGCCGAACCTGACGACGAGCCGCCGGCGATGCGCGCCGGGTCCCACGCGTTGCGCACCGCGCCGTACGGGCTGCGGGTGCCCACCAGCCCGGTGGCGAACTGATCCAGGTTGGTCTTGCCGAGCACTACCGCCCCGGCCGCGCGCAGGCGGGCGACCGCGGTCGAATCGCGTTGCGGCACATAGCGAAACGACGGGGCAGCCGCCGTCGTCGGCAGCCCCGCGACGTCGATGTTGTCCTTGACCGCGAACACCCGCCCGGCCAGCGGCAGGCCGGGGTCGACGGCGCCGGCTTCCTCCAGTGCCTCGTCGCGGTCGCGCAGCGTGATCCACACCTCCGGGCGGTCCGCCGCACGGATCCGCTCGAACGCCGACGCGACGCTGCCCCGGGGGTCCATCAGCGCACCGCGGCCAGCAGCTGGCCCGGCGCCACCTGGTCACCGGCCTTGACGTAGACCTCGACCAGCGTGCCGCTGGCCGGCGAGGTGACGTGGCTTTCCATCTTCATCGCCTCCAACGAGAACAGCGGGTCGCCCTCGGTCACCGGGCTGCCGACGTCGGCGCGCACCTGCCACACCGTCGCGGTGAACGGCGCGGTGACCGGGGCGGCGCCGTCGGGAACCGAAACCTGTTGCGGCGCAGCCTCGGCCGGCTCGTCCCGGCGGTCGAACTCGCCGGCCAGCCGCCAGCGCTGCTTTTCGGCCTCGAACGCGGCCGACTGCCGGGCCCGGAACTGCGCAATCGAGTCGGCGTTGTCGGCGAGGAACCGGGTGTAGTCGGCGAGGGCGAAAACCGAGTCGACGGTGTCGAATTCGGCCCGCCCGGCTTCGGTTTCGGCACGCAGCTCCAGCAGTTCGTCGGCGCCGACGGGGTACCACTCGATGCGGTCGAAGAACCGCAGCGCCCACGGGTTGCCGCGGAACAGGCCGCCGGAGCGGAACCGGTTCCAGATCTGCACGGTGCGTCCCACGAACTGGTACCCGCCGGGTCCCTCCATGCCGTAGATGCACAGGTACGCCCCGCCGATGCCGACCGAGTTCTCCGCGGTCCAGGTGCGCGCCGGGTTGTACTTCGTGGTGACCAGACGGTGGCGCGGGTCCAGCGGCGTGGCCACCGGTGCGCCCAGGTACACGTCGCCCAGCCCCAAGACCAGGTAGCTGGCCTCGAAGACGATGCGGTGCACGTCGTCGACCGACTCCAATCCGTTGATGCGCCTGATGAATTCGATGTTGTCCGGGCACCACGGTGCGTCGTCGCGCACGCCGGCCATGTACCGCTCGATCGCAAGCCGGGTCGCCGGGTCGTCCCAGCTCAGCGGCAGCCGCACGGTGCGGGACGGGACGACGAGCTCGTGGGTGGGCGGCACCTCGGTCTCCAGTTCAGCCAGCAGCGCGGCGAGGGCGCGAGGCGACAGGAGGCTGGGATCGGTGTGGATCTGCAGCGACCGGATGCCGGGGGTGACGTCGACGATGCCGGCCGGGGCGTGCGCGGCCAGCGTCTCCTGCAGGGCGTGCACCCGCATCCGCAGCGACAGGTCGAGCTCCATCGGCCCGTACTCGACGAGCAGGTTCGCGTCGCCGTCGCGCCGATACGTCACGGCGGGACGATCGTCGTCGGCGTCGAGGCGGGCGAGCACTCCGTCGTCACCGTCGCCGCCGCGGCTGCGGACGGTGCGCGACGAGCATTGCGCCGCAAGCGAACTCGCGTCGGCCTCGCGGACGGCGACGAAGCGGACGGTGTCGCCGGGGCGCAGCTGGCCGAGTTTCCAGCGCTCCGCGGTCGCGACGACCGCCGGGCAGACGAAGCCGCCGAGCGACGGGCCGTCGGGGCCGAGGATGATCGGCGTGTCGCCGGTGAAGTCGATGGCGCCGACCGCGTACGCGGTGTCGTGAACGTTCGACGGGTGAAGGCCCGCGTCGCCGCCGTCGCGGCGCGCCCACTCGGGTTTCGGTCCGATCAGGCGAATCCCGGTGCGCGCCGAGTTGTGGTGAACCACGTAGTCGGTGGTGAACAACACGTCGATGTCGGAGCGGGTGAAGAACTCCGGCGCGGCGTGCGGTCCTTCGAGAACCCCGATCTGCCAATGGCTTTGGATCGCGGGCCGTCGATGCGCGGGGGTGGGCCCGGCGATCCGGCCCAGCCCGCTGGCGTTCTCCGCCGAGTCGGCCGAGCGGGTGCGCAGCACGTCACCGGACACCAGCGCCCGGCCGGCATGCCCGCCGAACCCGCCGAGGGTGAACGTCGACGCGCTGCCCAGATACGACGGCACGTCGATGCCGCCGCGGATCGCCACGTACGTGCGCAGGCCCGGTCCCGCCGAGACGCCGAGCGCCAGCACGGCGCCGCCGGGAACGTCGAACGGCTCCCACATCGCGACCGGCTGGCCGTCGACACTCACCGACACAGGTGCGCCGGCGACACACACCACCGACGGCGCCGAGAAACGCACGCGCAGACCGCCGGCGGTGACCTCGAGCCCGGCCGCGCCGGCGGGATTGCCGACCGCGAGGTTGGCCTCGGTGAACGAGACCGCGTCGAACGGGCCGCTCGGCGGCACGCCGACGTGCCAGTAGCCGAGCCGGCCGGGCAGGTCCTGCACCGTGGTCAGCGGGCCGGGGTCGAGCACGTCGATGCGCGGGTCGGGATCACCGCTGCCCGCGAGGCTGGAGGTGCAGTGCGCCGCCGCGCGCAGCGCGGTGTCGTCGGTGAGCACGCGCAACAGCCCGAGGTTGGTGACGACGCCGTCCACGCGGCTGGCTGCCAGCGCCTCGCGCAGCAGGTCCAGCGCGTCGTCGCGGGTCGGCCCGGTGGCGACGAGCTTGGCCAGCATCGGATCGTAGAACGGCGAAACCTCAAGTCCCGCCTCGATGTAGCCGTCCACGCGCACGCCCGGGATCGCGTCGGCGCCCTGCCCGGGAAAGACCGCGTAGGTGACCAGGCCGGACGACGGCAGTGAGTCCTTGGCCGGGTCCTCGGCGTAGACCCGCGCCTCGACCGCGAACCCGCTGGGAGCCCAAGTGCGGGTGAACACGTCGTCGACGCTGCCGTCGCGGGCCAGCGCCAGCATCAGCTCCACCAGGTCCACCCCGAAGATCTCCTCGGTGACCGGATGCTCCACCTGCAGGCGGGTATTGACCTCCAGGAAGGCGGCTTCTTCGCGGATCGGGTCGTAGACGAACTCGACGGTGCCGGCGCTGCGGTAGCGCACCGACGCGAGCAGGTCGCGCGCCGAGGTGTGCAGCAGCTCGCGCACGTGGTCGGGCAGCGCCGGGGCAGGAGCCTCCTCGATCACCTTCTGGTTGCGCCGCTGCAGGGAGCAGTCCCGGTCGCCCGGCACGGCGACCCGTCCCGTTCCGTCACCGAACACCTGGACCTCGACGTGCCGGGCCGGCCGCACCAGGCGTTCGAGGAACACGCCCGCGGAGCCGAAGTTCGCCTCGGCCATCGCCGCGACCCGGGTGAACGCCGCCCGCACCTCGTCGGCGTCGGCGCAGGCCTGCATGCCGATCCCGCCACCGCCGCCGGTGGCCTTGACCATCACCGGGTAGCCGATCGCCTCGGAGGCGGCCACCGCCTCGTCGGCGTCGCTGAGCAGTGCAGTTCCGGCCAGCAGCGGCACGTTGGCCGCGCTGGCGAGCGCGCGGGCGGTGTGCTTTTCGCCGAACGCGGCGATCTGGCGCGCCGTGGGCCCCGCGAACCGGATGCCCTGCAACTCCACGGCCTGGGCGAAAGCCGCGCTCTCCGAAAGGAATCCGTAACCGGGGTGGATGATCGTCGCGCCGCTGCCCAGCGCGGCCTCGACGATCGCCTCACCGCGCAAGTACGAGTCGCGCGCCGGGGCCGGCCCCAGCCGCACCGCGTGGTCGGCTTCACGCACATGGGGCGCGGCGCGGTCGGCGTCGGAGTAGACCGCCACCGCCTGCATTCCCATGCGGTGCACGGTGCGGATGACGCGGCGGGCGATCTCGCCGCGGTTGGCGACCAGGACGGTGCCGGAGTTCGTCGCGCTCATGCCGGTTCGACCACCAGCATCCGCAGCGGCGTCGGGTTGAAGTCGTTGCACGGGTTGTTCATCTGCGGGCAGTTCGAGACGATCACCAGCACGTCCATCTCGGCGCGCAGCGCGACCCGCTTGCCGGGCGCGGACATTCCGTCGACGATGCCCAGCGCGCCGTCGGGCTCCACCGGAACGTTCATGAACCAGTTCAGGTTCGACACCAAATCGGCCAGCCCCAGCCCGTGGCGGATGGCCTCGGACAGGAAGTTCTCCCGGCAACCGTGATGGAACATCACGTGGTGGCCGTAGCGCAGGGTGTTCGATTCCTTGGAGCAGGCACCGCCGATCGTGTCCTGGCGGTCGATCTCGTTACCGACCACGGTCATCAGGGCTGCACCCTCGTTGCTGCGCAGCACCGTGCCGGTGCGGACGTAGGCGTTGTGCTGCCAGGCCAGTGTGTCGGGCACGCTGTAGCGCTCGGCGGTGTCGGCGGCGTTGTAGATCAGGCAGTCCGCCGACTGGTTGCCGCCGACGTCGACGATCGTGAGCACCTGTCCGGTGCGCACGACCGCCGACCATGGGCCGTTGGGAGGGACGCGGTCGTCGAGCACGATCCGTCCGGGCACCATGGGTTCGCCCCAGTCGAGCGCAGTGTCGTCGCCGCACGCCGCGCCGACGGGAACGGTTGAGTTGGTCACAATCCTCGGGCCTCCGCGTAGTCGATGGTGTTCAGATAGGCGCGGTTGAGTTCCGGTGTGGCGCTGAATCTTTCGTATTGTGGGCCGGTGGGCCGGCCTCGCCAGGCGTGCACCCGCAGCGGGCCTACCACGTAGTCCGATCGCGGGTCGAGCGGGTGCGCGACGTTGGCGAGCAGCACCAGCAGGGGCAGCTCGGCGATCAGCTCGACGTGCGTGCCCGGGCCGGCAGAGCCTTGCCACACCAGCTCGCCGTCGGCAGCCACCCGCACGCCCTGGAAGAACGACACGCTCGGTGGAAGGTCGCGCCGACCCAGGCCGTGTTTGGCTGCGGCCTTGACGAACAGCGCCCGGCCCGACGGGTACGGGCCGTGCGCGCGGGCGTCGCCGTATTTGCGCAGGTTCCACGCGTCGGTGGAGGTGCCGCAGAACGCGTCGTGGCGCCCCGAGGTGTCCGCGCTGATCGTCGCCAGCACTCGGCCGTCGCCGGAGAGCAGCGGGTGATCGGCGCCCAGGTAGGCCTGCCACGGGATCTTGGTGGTGTCGGCGACGTTGAGCCGCTCGACGGGCTCGAGCGCGTTGAACACCAGCAGGTGCGCGCAGGCGTCGCCGGTCGGGTCGTCCAGTCGCAGCCGGGTGCCGCGAGCGAGCACCTTGTGCGTGTATCCGCCCGGCGCAACGGTTTCGGCCCACACCAGATCTCCGGGCGTCACCCCCGGTGGGCAGTGCGGGCTCGACGAGGCCGGCAGGTACGGCATCCACTGGCTGGTCTGGCCGGCCTGGGCACGCGCGTCGGCCCGGGCGTTGCCGACGCTGTCGGTGCGGCGGGTGTCGCGTGCCGGAGGCTGGTGATGCGAGATCGTCATCGGTGTCCTCACGCGGTCTCCGGCACGCCGGCGTGCACGTGGGTGTGGGGGATGTGGGCCAGTTCGATGCGCCGGTGCAGGCGCCGCAGCACGAAATAGACGGCGCCGACGGCCAGCGACACGCCGAGGAAGAGCAGCGCGCTCCACTGCAGCCACCACGTCTCACCGGTCAGGTCGTAAATCTCCCGGCGCGGCCACATCAGGTTGACCACCATTCCGATCTGGTAGATCACGGCAGCGAATGTGACTGGCACACCCCACTTTCCGAGCGAGAACTGCGGCGCGCCGTCTTCGTCGACGCCGCTGGGGAACCGGTCGGTGTTGCGGTGCCTGATCCGCTGCACCAGCAGCGGCAGCGTGACACCCAGATACGCCAGATACAGCATCGCGATGCACAGACTCGACAGCGCGGTGAAGATCGCGGCCTGCTTGATGTTGACCAGCAGTGCGATCGCGGCGCCGGCGCCCACCACGACCGTGGCCAGGATCGGTGTTCCGGTGCGGGGCGACACCCGGTTGAGGTAGCGGTGTAGCGGCAGCGCCCGCTCCCGGGCCATCGAGTAGATCATCCGGGTGCCCGAGGTCTGCACGGCCAGCGTGCACGCGAAGATCGCCACCGCGACACAGCACAGCAAGAGCCGGCCGGGGACCTCGCCGAGCCGGTCGGTGAGCACCCAGGCCAGCCCGCCGGTCGCCAGGTTGCCGTCGGTGAGGCTGCTGGCCGACATCAGCGCCGCCAGGATCAGCAGCCCGCCGCCGATGCCCGAGATGACCAGAGCGCGAAGGATGGTGCGCGGAGTGGTCTTGCGGGGGCGGTGCGTCTCCTCGGCGAGCTCACCGGCCGAGTCGAAGCCGACCATCACGTACGCCGCCATCAGCGACGAGGCGAGGAACGCCGACAGGTAGCCGCCGCTGCCGGACCAGCCCTCGTTGCTGAGGACGACGTCCGGGCCGCGCTCGGGCAGGAAGAACAGCAGCAGCACCAGCGCGATGACACCGGCGATCTCGATGACCACCCCCACGCTCGTCGACACCGCCATCCGCCGCACGCCGGAGACGTTCACCAGCGTGGCGATCACCAGCATGATCACGCCGAGCAGCACCGCGTTCTGCGCTCCGGTGGGCGACGTCAGCGCCGGGTCGGCCGCCGAACCGCCGACGATCTGAAAGCCCGACCAGATGCTCGGCAGCACCGCCTGGGTGGCGATCGCGGCCGCCGCGACCGTGAGGATCTGGCCGATGATCATCGTCCAGCCGACGAACCAGCCCATCGTGGTGCCGGCCAGGCGACTCGACCACTGGAAGATGACGCCGGAGATCGGCCACCGCGCCGCCAGCTCGGCGAAGCACAGCGCCACCAGCATCTGGCCCACCCACACCACCGGCCAGGTCCAGAAGAACGGTGCGCCGCCGAGCCCGAAGCCGAGCCCGAACAGCTGGAACACGGTGGTCAGGATCGACACGAACGAGAAGCCGGCCGCAAACGAGGCGAACGATCCGACGCCGCGGCGCAGCTCCTGCTGGTAGCCCAAATGGACATGACCGCGGGCTGGGCTGCCGTCCGGCCGGGATGGTGCGGTGAGTTCCGGTGCGCTCATCCGTGCTCCTGACGCGTGAGGAATACCTGTCGATTGACAGGTAAGAGCGTCGGACGTTTCTGTCGCGGTGGTGAGTCCTCGGCGTAAATTCCGTGTTTCGGATCACCGGGGAGCCGGGCGGCCCGCGCCGACGCGCGTTTGACCAGCGATTACGCGCACAGGTAGGCTGCTCGGTTGGCGCGCGGTACGCCAACTGGGCCTCGGGTCAATGTCGGTCGCCGAGAGCATGCCCTGCCGCGACGCCGTGACCGGCGCCCGGGTCATCCGGGATCCACCCGAGTCGAGAGGTAAGCGCTGTGCCCACGTACACGCCGAAGGCCGGTGACACCACGCGCACGTGGTACGTCATCGACGCCACGGACGTCGTGCTCGGCCGCCTTGCCGCCGCAGCTGCCACATTGCTGCGGGGCAAGCACAAGCCGACGTTCACCCCCCACGTCGACGGCGGCGACTTCGTCATCGTCGTCAACGCCGACAAGGTCGCCATCAGCGGCAACAAGCTGCAGAACAAGTTCGCGTACCGCCACTCGGGATATCCCGGCGGCCTGCGGGCCCGTTCCGTCGGCGACCTGATGCAAAAGCACCCCGACCGCGTCGTCGAGAAGGCGATCGTCGGCATGCTGCCCAAGAACCGGCTGGGCCGCCAAATCAGGCGCAAGCTGCGCGTCTACGCCGGGCCGGAGCATCCGCACACGGCCCAGCAGCCGGTTCCATACGAGATCAAGCAGGTGAGCCAGTGACCCAGCCAGTTGACACGACCGTGGAGACCACCGAGGAAACGGCGGCGCGCGAGCCGGTTGTCATCGACCGCCCGATCCAGACCGTCGGCCGCCGGAAAGAGGCCGTCGTGCGCGTGCGGCTGGTGCCCGGCACCGGCAAGTTCAACCTGGACGGGCGCACCCTGGAGGACTACTTCCCCAACAAGGTGCACCAGCAGCTGATCAAGGCGCCGCTGGTGACCGTCGACCGGCTGGACAGCTTCGACATCTACGCGCACCTCGACGGCGGCGGCCCCTCCGGGCAGGCCGGGGCGCTGCGGCTGGCGATTGCCCGTGCGTTGATCCTGGTGCAGCCCGAAGACCGGCCTGCGCTTAAGAAGGCCGGGTTCCTCACCCGTGACCCGCGTGCGACCGAGCGCAAGAAGTACGGCCTCAAGAAGGCCCGCAAGGCACCGCAGTACTCGAAGCGCTGATTTCCCAGCAGCTCCATCAGGCGCCGGGCGTGTGAGATCTATCACGCTCGGCGCCTGGTTTTTTGGGTATTTCCGCAATCGAGGTTTGGCTTCGCCGCCAAGTGTGGAAACCCCCTATGCGGGAGCAGGGGGCGTTTCTTCGCGCCAGGCAGGCCGACCCTGCCACCGGTGCTACCAAGCACGACGGTGTCGGTGATCGCTGCTTCCTGACGAAAAGGAGTTATCCATGCGAAACAACCTCAAGCGAGTTGGCGCGGGCGCGGTGCTCGCCGGATCGCTGGTGTGTACCGGCGGACTTGCGATCGCCACTGCGGCGCCCGGTGGCAACGTCATCAACGATCAGCTGGTCAACCTCGGTGTGGGCAACGACCAGAATTTCCTGCAGGACGTGAACGTCAACGTGGCGTCGCAGATCGCGGGACTGCTGTGCGGCACTACCGAGAACGGTCAGAACGCGAACACGCCGACGGCAAACACGCCGAACTCGAACGGCGCGAACGTGACGGGCGTGGCCAACAACCAGTCCACGGTGAACGTCCGCGACATCACCGCACTGGCCAACCAGGTGGACGCGGGGCTGCTGCCCACGACCACCTGTGACAGCCCGCAGGGTGTCGTGACGATCGCCCAGAACAACCCGCTGACTTCGCCGAACGCCAACAACGCGCCGGCGGCGAACACGCCGAACGGCACCAACACGCCTAACGGCACCAACACGCCGGCGGGCAACCCGAACGGCAGCACTGAGCCGGCGGGCAATCCCACCGCCAACAACGCGCCGGCGGGCACGCCGAACGCGACCAACGCCGGCCCCAATACCGAGAATGTCTCGGAGCAGCCCAACGGGGCGCCGGCAGGCCAGCCGAACTTGGCCCAGATGACGCCGACGTCGGGTGGCGTGACGGCTTCGAGCTAACGAGGCAGAGCTCACCGCCCGCGCCCACGAGGTGCGGGCGGTGAGTGCTGTCAGGGGTATCGCCGGGGTCGCGATCGGGCGGCAACATGGCTGACGACCTCATTGTTTGTGTCTTCCCCGGCCGACTATGAGAAGTTTGTGCGCATGGCGCGACTCTTCGGCACCGACGGTGTCCGCGGCGTGGCCAACCGCGAGCTGACCGCCGAGCTTGCCTTGGCCATCGGATCCGCGGCCGCGCGCCGGCTGGGCGTCGCCTCGCGCAACGGCCGCCGCATCGCGGTCATCGGCCGCGATCCGCGAGCCAGCGGCGAGATGCTCGAGGCCGCGGTGATCGCCGGCATCACCAGCGAGGGCGTCGACGCGCTGCGCGTCGGCGTGCTGCCCACGCCTGCGGTGGCTTATCTCACCAGCGCCTATGACGCCGAGTTCGGTGTGATGATCTCCGCGTCGCACAACCCCATGCCTGACAACGGCATCAAGATCTTCGGGCCGGGCGGCCACAAGCTCGACGACGCCACCGAAGACGACATCGAGCGCCTGGTCTCCACCAACCCTGCCGAGCGGCCGGTCGGCGCCGCCATCGGACGGGTCGTCGACGCCGAAGACGCGCTCGAGCGGTACCTGCGCCACGTCGGCAAGGCTGTCACCACCCGGCTCGACGGGCTGACCGTGGTCGTCGACTGCGCTCACGGAGCTGCCTCGACAGCAGCGCCTCGCGCATACCAGGCCGCCGGGGCACGCGTCCTCGCGATCAACGCCGCGCCCAACGGGCTGAACATCAACGACGGCTGCGGGTCCACCCACATCGATGCGCTGCGGGCCGCTGTCCTGCGCCATGGGGCCGACTTGGGGCTGGCCCACGACGGTGACGCCGACCGGTGCCTGGCCGTCGACGCGCACGGCGACGCGGTCGACGGGGACGCGATCATGGCGATCCTCGCGCTGGCGATGCGCGAGGCCGGTGAACTGACCTCCGACACGTTGGTGGCGACGGTGATGAGCAACATGGGCCTGCACCTGGCGATGCGGGCGGCCGGAATCGAGGTCCGCACCACGGCCGTCGGCGATCGCTACGTCCTCGAGGAACTGCGCGCCGGCGGCTATGCGCTGGGCGGCGAGCAGTCGGGTCACATCGTGATGCCCGCGCTGGCGACCACCGGCGACGGGATCGTGACCGGTCTTCGGCTGATGTCGCGGATGGCGCAAACCGGCCGGCCGCTGCGCGAACTGGCCTCGAGCATGCACACGCTGCCGCAGGTGCTGATCAACGTCGAGGTCGCCGACAAGACCACCGTGGCGGCAGCGCCGTCCGTGCAGGCGGCCGTCGCCGACGCAGAAGCCGAGCTCGGTGACACCGGACGAATCCTGTTGCGCCCCAGCGGAACCGAGCAGCTCGTGCGCGTGATGGTGGAAGCTCCCGACGAAGACACCGCCAAGCAGGTTGCGATTCGCGTGGCCAACTGCGTCAGCGAGCAGAAGTAGCCGGAACCGCCTTGCCCTGCCGCGCGTCGTAGCCGGTATGGGATCAAACAGCGCGCGGGTCGACGCGGACGCGGTGCGTGACATCGCAGCGGAATTCGACGCGACGGCCGACGACGTGCAGGCGGCGGTGCGAACGCACCTGTGGCGGTTGAGTTTCGGTGGTGCCACCGCGGGCCGTATGCATGCCGCCCGCGGTGACGCACTGCGCGCGTCGCTCGACCCGGTGGCGGACGGGCTGACCGAATGGGCGCGTGCGTCGTCGGAGATCGCGGCTGCGTTGCGCGCGAGTGCCGACCGCTATCTAAGCGCCGACCAGCACAGCGCTGCCCGGTTTGGCTAGCCATGGGCGCCGAATTCGACGTCGCCGCCAGGCTGGCGGAAGCACGCCAAGCTGTGGACGACACCCAGACGTACGTGTGGGCATGCCACCTCCTGGACTATTAGAACCCCGACCTGACTTTGCATCCGGCGCAGATCCGCGACTGGTTCGCCAGTGAGGACGGCATGGATCTGCGGGTGCTCGACGCCGACCGGTCGGCGTTGCAGGAGGTGGCGACAACCGCCGAGGGCGCATTGCGACGGCAACGCGACCAATTAGGTCGGCTCCCGGCGGCATGGCAGGGAGCCGGTGCTGCGTCGGCGCAGGACTTCGTGCGCGGGCATTGCGACGCGGCCGACAGCGTCGCAGCCCTGGCGCGCACGGCGGCGGATGCCCTCGGGGGCCTACGGGACACGCTGTGGAAGCTGGTGGATTCCAAGGTGGCTGCGGTGAGTGCGATCGACGAGCGCCGCAGCGGCGACCGGCCGGCCTGGCTGGCCGCCGCGCAGACCGTGATCACCGGTGTCGGTGACCGCGCGGCAGCCAGTGAACTGCTCGACCGACAGGTGAAACCTTTCGTGGACAACGACATTCGTGTCGACTGGTTGACAGCGGTGCGAACGGCGATGGCATCCGTCGACAGCAGCTACGACGCCGCGATCTCCGGGTTGACGTCCGCGGCGCCCGTGCGGTTCGACGTGCCGGGCGATTTGGGGCCGCAGCCGGATCCGACGCCGCCGCCGGCGGATTCAAGGACCGACGACATGCACGCCGGCGATGCCGCACCCACCACCCAGTCGGCGCAGGCGCCGCCAGCCGCGCCGGGACCACCGCCGGCAGCGTCGTATCCGGCGCCGTCGTATCCGGCCTCCGCGCCGTCGTATCCGCCGTCAGCCGTGATGCCCGCGAGCATGCCGGCCACAATGCCGGCCACAATGCCGGGCGCCATGCCGGGCGCCATGCCGGCGGAAACTCCAGCGGCGCCAACCCCGACAGCGTCGCCGACGACGGCACCGTTGGCCGCGCCGGGCCTCGACGGACTCGGTCAGCGCTTCGCCGATGTTCTCGGCGGGCTCCTGCCATCGGCGGACGATGCGGGGCTGTCGGATCTACCGGCGCTCGACGACGCGCCGGAGACCGACGACCAGGGCTCCGACGACACCGAAGACCAGAAGCCGGACGACACGCCACCCCCCGACGAGGGCGTGGACGACGAAAACCCTTGCAGCGCAACCGAAGACGATGAGGATGGGAATCTGGAGCCGACAGCGGACAGCACGGAGGAAACAGCGCCGGGGGAGCCGCCGCCGGAAGGAACGCCGCCGGGGGAGTCACCACCGCCTGCTTCGCCGGAGCCGTTGCCGCCCGCGGAACCACTGCCGCCAGCGCCCGAACCGCCAGCGCCGGAACCGCCGCAACCGCCGGCTCCGGCGCCCGGCACTGCCACACCGTGTGAAATCGCCGCCGACGAGCTGCCGCAGGCCGGGCAGTGACCGACGTCAACGGCCGACTGGCCGACATCCTCGCCGAATACGCCGACACCATCAGCCACCTCGAGCGACCAGCAGAAACGCCGAGAGCCGACACGCGCGACGGCCGGATCCTCAAACCCGCCGACCGGCAACGGCGCTGCAGCGCGCCGACCTTCGGTGCTAGGGCTTGAGCAGCGCGACGACCTTGTCCTCGATCTCCACCGGATCGGCCTGGGGGTCGACAGGCTGGGTCTTCGGCAGCACCACGTCGGGGTCGGCGAACTCGCGGTACGTCTTGTCGCCCGCCACCACGTGCAGCAGATATCCGGTCAGCAACGCGCGCACCACCTTCTGCGTGCTGCGGTTGGCGGCCGGCAGCCCCACCACGCGCGCCAGCCGCCGCCCTTCGATCAGCCCGCCCGGCTTGGCCTTCTTGACGATCCGCAGCACCGCGCCGTCCCAGGCGCGGGCCAGCTCCGCGGCGTTGGACCGCAGGGTCTGCGGATCCCCAGGTGCGGTGAGCACCAGCCCCGGGATCGTCAAACTCTTGGCCACCTGCTCGGCGGCCGGCCGGGTGACCGTCGGGAACAACGCGGCGAGCGCCTTGGGTGTGAAACGCGATTCCTGCGAGCGGCCGGCGGAGGCCAGCACTGCGGCCGACCCGCCGAAACCATGCCCGACCAGCCCGAGCTTGTTGGGATGCACGCTGATCTTGCCGGCGCCGAGGCGCACGCCTGCGACGATGTCCAGCGCTGTGCGCAGGTCGTAGGCGAAGTTCAGTGCCGACGGCGCCACCCCGCGCTCGGTGGCGGGCGCCGCAGCGACGATTCCCCAGGACGCCAGATGCTCCAGCGTGCCGTGGTAGCGGTCGGCGGATGTGAGCCAGTCGTGTCCGAACACCACCGCAGGCAAATTGAAGCCCGACTCAGGCGTGTAGACGATCCCCGGCAGCCCGGCAAACGCCAGGTCACCGCGCAGAACCCGATGGGGGCCGCGGCGGGTCAGCGCGCTGAAGAGTTTGCGGGTCCGGGCCATGGGTGAACGGTAGCGGACCCCGCCGGACCCCACGGTTCCACTACCCTGGTCACCTATGTGCGGGATCGTCGGCTACGTCGGGCAGCGTCCTGCCTGCGAGGTCGTCGTGCAGGCACTGCACCGCATGGAGTACCGCGGCTACGACTCGGCCGGCATCGCGATCCTCGACGGCAACGGCGGCATGGCCGTGCACCGGCGCGCGGGTCGGCTCGCCAACCTGGGCGAGGCGCTGGATTGCACCGACCCGGTCGCATTGCGCGGACACGCCGGCCTGGGCCACACCCGCTGGGCCACGCACGGCCGGCCCACCGACCGCAACGCCCACCCGCACGTCGACGCCACCGGCAAAATCGCGGTCGTCCACAACGGGATCATCGAGAACTTCGCGACGCTTCGCCGGGAGCTGGAAGGCGCCGGCGTCGAATTCGCCAGCGACACCGACACAGAGGTCGCGGTGCACCTGGTGTCGCGGCAGTACCACTTCGGCGACACCGCAGGCGATTTCGTCGCGTCGGTGCTGGCCGTGCTGCGCCGCCTCGAAGGCCATTTCACGCTGGTGTTCGCCAACGCCGACGAGCCCGGCACGATCGTCGCCGCACGCCGGTCCACGCCGTTGGTGCTCGGCATCGGTGACGGCGAGATGTTCATCGGCTCCGACGTCGCCGCGTTCATCGAATACACCCGCCACGCCGTCGAACTCGGCCAGGACCAGGCGGTGGTGATCACTGCCGACGGATACCGCGTCACGGATTTTGCCGGCGAGGACGTGGGCGGCTACCGCGATTTTCACATCGACTGGGACCTGTCGGCTGCCGAGAAGGGCGGCTATGAGTTCTTCATGCTCAAGGAGATCGCCGAGCAACCCGCCGCGGTGGCCGACACGCTGCTCGGGCACTTCGTCGACGGGCACATCGTGCTCGACGAGCAGCGGTTGAGCGACCAGGAGCTGCGCGAGGTCGACAAGGTGTTCGTCGTCGCGTGCGGCACCGCCTACCACTCCGGGCTGCTGGCCAAGTACGCGATCGAACACTGGACGCGCCTGCCGGTGGAAGTGGAGCTGGCCAGCGAATTCCGCTACCGCGACCCGGTGCTGGACCGCAGCACGCTGGTCGTCGCGATCTCGCAATCCGGGGAGACCGCCGACACGCTGGAGGCGGTGCGGCACGCCAAAGAGCAGAAGGCCAAGGTGCTGGCGGTCTGCAACACCAACGGCAGCCAGATCCCGCGCGAGTGCGATGCGGTGCTCTACACCCGCGCCGGACCGGAGATCGGGGTGGCGTCCACCAAGACGTTCCTGGCCCAGATCGCGGCGAACTACCTGGTCGGCTTGGCGCTGGCCCAGGCGCGCGGCACCAAGTACGCCGACGAAGTGGCACGCGAGTACCACGAACTCGAGGCGATGCCCGAGCTGGTGTCGCGGGTGCTTGCCGGTGTCGAACCGTTCGCCGACGTCGCACGCCGGTTCGCGTCGTCGCCGACGGTGCTGTTCCTCGGCCGCCACGTCGGCTACCCAGTGGCGCTGGAAGGAGCGCTGAAGCTCAAGGAGCTGGCGTACATGCACGCCGAGGGCTTTGCGGCCGGCGAGCTGAAGCACGGACCGATCGCGCTGATTGAGGACGGTCTGCCGGTGATCGTCGTGATGCCGTCGCCGAAGGGCTCGGCGCAGCTGCACGCCAAGCTGCTGAGCAACATCCGCGAGATCCAGGCGCGCGGTGCGATCACGATCGTCATCGCGGAGGAGGGCGACGATACGGTGCGGCCCTACGCTGACCACCTGTTCGAAATACCAGCTGTCTCAACGCTTTACCAGCCACTGCTGTCCACGATCCCGCTGCAGGTGTTCGCCGCGTCGGTGGCGCAGGCCCGTGGCTACGACGTGGACAAGCCGCGGAATCTGGCCAAGTCCGTCACCGTCGAATAGCCGGCACTCCGTTGCGCCGACTGTGCGGTTTTGTACGCGACACGCCGAGGCGACCGTACGAAACTGCACACTCGGGCGTCCGGCGTGAGCTGATCGACTAGAACGGGAGCTGATGCGGCACTACTACACCGTCGAGGCGATCCGCGCCGCCGAGGCCCCGTTGCTGGCCAGCCTGCCCGAGGGTGCGCTGATGCGCCGCGCCGCCTATCCGCTGTCGGTGGCGGTCGCGCGTGAACTGAGAGCCCGCACCGCCGGTGTCGCGGGGCGGCGGATCTGCGCGGTCGTCGGCTCAGGTGACAACGGCGGCGACGCGCTGTGGGCGTCGACGTTTCTGCTCCGCCGGGGAGTAAGGGCCGCGGCGGTGCTGCTCAATCCCGAAAAGGCGCACAAGAAGGGGTTAGCGGCCTTCCTGCGAGCCGGCGGCCGCATCGTCGAATCTGTGCCCGCCGCAGCCGATCTCGTGATCGACGGGGTTGTCGGCATCTCCGGCTCCGGGCCGCTGCGGCCGGCGGCCGCCGAGGTGTTCGCCGCGGTCGACGACGCCGGCATCCCCGTGGTGGCCGTCGACATCCCCAGCGGCGTCGACGTCCACACCGGCGCAACAAGCGGCCCGCACGTCCACGCCGCGCTGACCGTCACGTTCGGCGGACTCAAACCCGTGCACGCTCTGGGCGATTGCGGGCGCGTCGAACTCGTCGACATCGGGCTGGATCTGCCGCCGACGGACGTACTCGGCTTCGAGGCCGACGACGCGCGGACACGCTGGCCGGTGCCGCACCGCAACGACGACAAGTACAGCCAGGGCGTCACCGGCATTCTCGCGGGGTCCGCCACGTATCCCGGTGCCGCCGTGCTGTGCACGGGCGCTGCCGTCGCTGCCACGTCGGGAATGGTTCGGTACGCGGGAAGTGCTGCAGCACAAGTGCTTTCGCACTGGCCGGAGGTGATCGCCACAGCCACCGCCGAAGCTGCCGGCCGGGTGCAGGCGTGGGTGGTCGGGCCGGGCATCGGCACCGGTGACGCCGGCGCCGGTGCGCTGTGGTTCGCGCTGAACACGGAGCTGCCCGTGATCGTCGACGCCGATGCGCTGACGATCCTGGCCGACCACCCCGAGGCCGTCACGAATCGCAAGGCGCCGACCGTCCTCACCCCTCACGCCGGCGAATTCGCCCGCCTCGCAGGCGAACCCCCCGGCGACGACCGGGTCGGCGCGACCCGCCGGCTCGCGGAGCGGTTCGGCGCCACCGTGCTGCTGAAGGGCTACGTCACCGTGATCGCCGAGCCGGGCGGCCGGGTCTACCTCAACCCGGCGGGCGCGGCATGGGCGGCCACCGCAGGCTCCGGCGACGTGTTGTCGGGGATGATCGGTGCGCTGCTGGCCCACGGACTGCCCGCCGCCGAGGCCGCCGCCGCGGCCGCGTTCGTCCACGCCCGCGCTGCGAACCTCTCGGCCGCCGACCCGGGCCCGGCGCCGGCGCCCACGTCGGCGTCGCGCATCCTGGCCCACATCCGCTCAGCCGTCGCCGCCCTGTAACGAAAGGTTTTGCCGTGCCGCGTGTTTCGCACCCCTCGCCGTCGATTGCCCCGGCTTACACTGGTCGGCTGGCATGCTCGCCGATCCCGTCGTTGCGCCTGCCGGACGACCCGATGGATCCCGAAGCGGCGTACCGGTTCATCCACGACGAGCTGATGCTCGACGGCAGTTCGCGGCTGAATCTGGCGACGTTCGTCACGACGTGGATGGACCCGCAGGCCGAGAAGCTGATGGCCGAGACCTTCGACAAGAACATGATCGACAAGGACGAATACCCGGCGACCGCGGCGATCGAGCAGCGCTGCGTGTGTATGGTCGCCGACCTGTTCCATGCCGAGAACCTGCGCGACGACGACCCGTTCAGCGCGGTCGGCGTGTCGACGATCGGCTCGAGCGAGGCGGTGATGCTCGGCGGCCTTGCGCTGAAATGGCGGTGGAAACAGCGCGCGGGAGACGGTTGGCGCACGCGCACCCCGAATCTGGTGATGGGCTCCAACGTGCAGGTGGTGTGGGAGAAGTTCTGCCGCTACTTCGAGGTCGAGCCGCGGTACCTACCGATGGCTGAGGGCCGCTACACCATTACGCCTGAGCAGGTGCTCGAGGCCGTCGACGAGGAGACCATCGGCGTGGTCGCGATCCTGGGGACCACCTACACCGGCGAATTGGAGCCGATCGCCGAGATCTGCGCGGCGCTGGACGACCTGGCAAAGGGCGGCGGTCACGATGTGCCGGTGCACGTCGACGCGGCCAGTGGCGGCTTCGTCGTCCCGTTCCTGCACCCCGATCTCGAATGGGATTTCCGGCTGCCCCGGGTGGTCTCGATCAACGTCAGCGGCCACAAGTACGGGCTGACCTACCCGGGAATCGGGTTCGTGGTGTGGCGCAACGCCGACTGCCTGCCCGACGACCTGGTGTTCCGGGTCAACTACCTCGGCGGCGACATGCCCACCTTCACGCTGAACTTCTCCCGGCCGGGCAACCAGGTGGTCGGGCAGTATTACAACTTCCTGCGGCTGGGCCGCGGCGGCTACGGGCAGGTCATGGGTGCTCTGCAGGCGACGGCGCGGTGGTTCGCCGACAGACTGGAGGCAACCAAGCACTTCCAGGTGATCTCCGACGGCTCGGCAATTCCGGTGGTGGCGTTCCGGCTGTCGGGCGACTTCGGGTACACCGAGTTCGACGTCTCCGCGGGGCTTCGGGCATACGGCTGGCAGGTACCCGCCTACACCATGCCGGAAGGCGCCGAGAACGTGTCAGTGCTGCGCGTCGTGGTCCGCGAAGGATTTTCGGCCGATCTGGCGCGTTCGCTGTACGAAGATTTGGCGAAGGTGATCGGCCACATGGACGAGCTGAAGCCCGGCGGCGAGTTCGACGACCAGCAGCACTTCGCGCACTGAGCCTGAGCCCGCGCTCGCGGCGTCGACCGTGCGCTCCCCGGGTTCTGGGACAATCGGTGCCAGCATGCACACGATCCCGCCCAGCACGACGTCGACGCCAGCGCCCGAGGCCGTCGTCGACCTCGACGCGATCGCCAACAACGTGCGCGTCCTGTGTGAACACGCCGGCTCCGCTCAGGTAATGGCCGTGGTGAAAGCCGACGGCTACGGCCACGGCGCCACCCCCGTGGCCCGGGCAGCACTGGCCGCGGGTGCCGCCGAGCTGGGGGTTGCCACGATCGACGAGGCGCTGGCCCTGCGCGCCGACGGGATCACCGCGCCGATCCTGGCCTGGTTGCATGCCCCGGGCACCGATTTCGCACCGGCGCTGGCCGCCGACGTCCAGATCGCGGTCTCATCGGTGCGCCAGCTTCGTGAGCTGCTCGACGCCGTCGAACGCACTCGAATCACAGCGGCGCTGACGGTCAAGATCGACACTGGACTCAACCGCAACGGGGTGAGCGCCGCGGAGTATCCGGCGATGCTCGACGCGCTGCTGCGCGCGCAGGCCGACGAGGCGGTGCGGGTGCGGGGGCTGATGTCGCATCTGGTCCACGCCGACGATCCCGAACACCCCACCAATGACCTTCAAGCGCAACGTTTCTCGGACATGCTGGCGCAAGCGCGGTCGGCCGGCGTGCGCTACGAGATCGCACACCTGTCGAACTCGCCGGCGGCGATGTCGCGACCCGACCTGGCCTACGACATGATCCGGCCGGGCATCGCGGTGTACGGGCTCAGTCCACTGCCCGAGCGCGGGCAGATGGGTTTGATTCCGGCGATGACGCTCAAATGCCCTGTCGCACTGGTGAAGCCAGTGCGCGCTGGAGAGGGTGTGTCGTACGGGCACACGTGGATCGCCGAGCGGGACACCACGCTGGCGCTGATTCCGATCGGCTACGCCGACGGCGTGTACCGCAGGCTCAGCGGCAGGTTCGACGTGCTGATCAACGGCCGGCGCCGACGCAGCGTCGGCCGAGTCTGCATGGACCAGTTCGTCGTCGATCTGGGTCCTGAGGAAACCAGCGTGCGGGAAGGTGACGTCGCGATCCTGTTCGGGCCGGGCACGTCGGGAGAGCCGACCGCTCAGGAGTGGGCCGACCTGCTGGACACCATCCACTATGAGGTGGTGACCAGCCCGCGTGGCCGCGTCGTCCGCGTCTACCGTGAGGGTGAAAACGTTGGCTGACAACGCTTCTCAGGGCCGCACCAAGCGCAGCCTCGACGAGCGGCTCGCGAAGACGGCTGCGAAGAACGCCGAAAAACTCGCGCGCCTGGCAAGCGGAGAACAGCCGCGGCGCAAACGCTTCAAGGATGCACGGTGGCTGGCGGGTGTCACCGGACTGGCTGCCGTCGGCGCCGTCGCAGGGGTGTCCGCTGCTCGCTCGATGGGCAAGCACCCTGCGGTCGACGATCCGTACGCCACTGAGGACTTCACGCTGCTGGACGCGGACCGCGGCAGCGTCGTCACCACGCTCGACGGGGTGCCGCTTGCGGTTCGAGAGGTGGGACCGCCCGACGCACCGCTGACGGTGGTCTTCGCCCACGGCTTCTGTATGTGTATGGGCGCCTTTCACTTCCAGCGAGCCCGTCTCGAACAGGAGTGGGGCGATCAGGTTCGCATGGTGTTCTACGACCAGCGCGGGCACGGTCAGTCGGGGCGGGCGCCGGTGGAAACCTACACCGTCGAGCAGTTGGGCCGGGACCTGGAAACCGTACTGAGCGTGACGGTTCCGAGCGGGCCCGTCGTGCTGGTCGGCCACTCCATGGGTGGGATGACGGTGCTGTCGCACGCGCGGCAGTTTCCGCAGCACTACGGCACCCGGGTGGTCGGCGTCGCGTTGATCTCCTCGGCGGCCGAGGGGGTGTCGCGGTCACCGCTGGGTGAGATCCTCAAGAACCCGGCGCTGGAAGCCGTGCGGTTCGCTGCCCGTTATTCGCCCAAACTCGTTCTGCGGGCCCGTGGCTCGGCGCGGGCACTGATCAGGCCCATCCTGCGTGCTGCGTCCTACGGCGACGAGCAGGTCAGTCCCGCCGTGGTGGCGTTCTCGGAGAAGATGATCCACGACACCCCGATCGACACCATGGTCGAATTCCTGCACGCGCTGGAAGTGCACGACGAAGCAGCCGCCCTGAGCGTGATCGCGAAGGTCCCGACGATGGTCGCGTGCGGCGACCGCGATCTGCTGACACCAGTGGGTAATTCGCGCGAGATGGCGGCGGCCCTGCCGAAGTGTGAGCTGGTGGTGGTGCCCGGTGCCGGCCACCTGGTACAGCTGGAGCAGCCGGACGTCATCGACGACGCGCTGGTGCGGCTGGTGGAGCGGGCCACCCCCTCCAAGCTGGTGAGGCTGGCCCGGAAGGTGCGCGAAAAGGTGCGCCGAAGTGGCTGATTCGGAGCGTCTGCCTACCGCAGAGGACACGTTCAAGCTGGGTGCTCGGCTGGGGGCCGAGTTGCGCGCCGGCGACGTGGTGGTGCTCTCCGGGCCATTAGGGGCCGGAAAGACGGTGCTGGCCAAGGGGATCGCGCACGCGATGGACGTCGACGGTGCGGTGATTTCGCCGACGTTCGTGCTGGCGCGTGTGCATCCGGCCCGGCGTGCGGGAGCGCCTGCGATGGTGCACGTCGACATGTACCGGCTGCTCGAAGACGCCACCGACTTGCTCGCCGAACTGGACTCACTCGATCTCGACACCGACCTCGCCGACACGGTCGTCGTCGTCGAATGGGGTGAAGGGCTGGCCGAACGACTCTCCGACCGCCACCTCGACGTCCGCCTTCACTACGACGACGACTCCGAGGTACGGACCGCGACATGGCAGTGGAGTCAGCCATGATCGCGCTGGCAATAGACACCGCGACCCCCGCGGTGACAGCCGGAGTGGTGCGGGACGGAAGTCTGCTGGCAGAGCGGGTGACCGTCGACGCGCGCGCGCATGCCGAGACGCTGACGCCCAATATCCTTGCGGCGCTTGCTGATTCAGCGCTGTCTATGAGCGACCTCGACGCGGTGGTCGTCGGCTGCGGTCCGGGCCCGTTCACCGGCCTGAGGGTCGGCATGGCGACCGCTGCCGCGCTCGGACACGCGCTGGACATCCCGGTGCACGGCGTCTGCAGCCTCGACGCTGTGGGCGTCTGCACCACGGGCGACGTTCTGGTGGTCACCGATGCACGTCGGCGCGAGGTGTACTGGGCGCGCTACCGCGACGGCGTCCGCACCCGAGGTCCCGCGGTGAGCGCGCCGTCCGACGTGCCATACCAGGGCGCTGCCGCGGTGGCGGGCTCGCCGGAGCACGCGGAGCTGTTCCCGCTGCCGCGGCTCGACGCGACGTATCCCAGGCCGGTCGGGCTGGTGCGCGCGGTCGCCGATTTGACCGCGCCACCCCAACCTCTGGTGCCGTTGTACCTTCGGCGGCCCGACGCGAAGACTCTGGCTGAACGCGAAGCGGCGGTGCCGCGATGACGGTGACGATCGACGAACTGACCCCCGCGGACGCGGCCCGCTGCGCAGAGTTGGAGGCCCAGCTGTTCGAGGGCGACGACCCCTGGCCCGCAACAGCTTTCCTCGCTGAGCTCAAGGGCCGGCACAACCGCTACGTCGCCGCGCGGTCTGCCGACAAACTCGTCGGCTACGCCGGTATAGCGCGCTTGGGCCTGCTGCCGCCGTACGAGTACGAGATCCACACCATCGGGGTCGATCCGGCTTTTCAGGGGCAGGGCATCGGTCGGCAGCTGCTCGACGCGCTGCTCGACTACGCCCACGGCGGTGCCATCTACCTGGAGGTGCGCACCGACAACACCCGCGCCATCGAGCTCTACCGCCGCGCCGGGTTCGTCGAAGTCGGACTGCGCAAACGCTATTACCGGGTCAGCGGCGCGGACGCCTACACCATGAAAAGGGATCGTCACGCGACTTCAGTAGGGGGACAACCGAGATGACGACCGTTCTTGCCATCGAGACCTCCTGCGACGAGACCGGCGTCGGCATCGCGCAGGTCGGCCTGCACGGCGAGGTGAGGCTGCTCGCCGACGAGGTGGCCTCGAGCGTCGACGAACACGCCCGCTTCGGCGGCGTGGTGCCCGAGGTGGCCTCACGCGCGCACCTGGAAGCCCTCGGGCCGACGATGCGCCGCGCACTCGCGTCGGCCGGAATCGACAAGCCCGACGCCGTCGCCGCCACGATCGGCCCCGGCCTGGCCGGCGCGCTTCTGGTCGGTGTCGCGGCGGCGAAGGCCTACGCCGCGGCGTGGGATGTGCCCTTCTACGCGGTCAACCACCTCGGGGGGCACTTGGCCGCCGACGTCTACGAGCACGGTCCGCTGCCGGAATGCGTGGGTCTGCTGGTGTCGGGCGGGCACACGAACCTGCTGCATCTGCGGTCGCTGGGGGAGCCGGTGATCGAGTTGGGGGCGACCGTCGACGACGCGGCGGGTGAGGCTTACGACAAGGTGGCCCGCCTGTTGGGGCTGGGTTATCCGGGCGGCCGGGTGCTCGACGAGCTGGCCCGCACCGGGAACAGGGAGGCGGTGGTATTTCCGCGCGGCATGACCGGGCCGCGCGACGACCCGTACTCGTTCAGCTTCTCGGGCCTCAAGACCGCGGTGGCGCGGTATCTGCACCGCAATCCCGGCTACGTGGCCGCCGACGTCGCCGCCGGTTTTCAGGAGGCGGTGGCCGACGTGCTGACGGCGAAGGCGGTGCGTGCTGCGACCGACCTCGGCGTCGGCACGTTGCTGATCGCCGGTGGGGTGGCGGCGAATTCGCGGCTGCGTGAGCTCGCCGAGTTGCGTTGTGCGGCAGCCGGACTGGTGCTTCGGGTGCCGCGACCGCGGCTCTGCACGGACAACGGTGCGATGATCGCTTCGCTGGCGGCGCATCTGATCGCCGCCGGGGCGCGCCCGTCGGCGCTGACCGCATCCGCCGATCCGGGGCTGCCGGTGGTCACGTCGCAAGTGTTCTAGGACGTGCTTGAGTGCTAGCACTCTCATGTATAGAGTGCTAGGTGGCAGGCGCGCTGCTCTTTGGGTCGGCACCCGCGACGACGGCGCAACGGCGGTGGCGCATGCCGAAACCTGTAATGCCGAATGCCCGGAACAAGCCGGGCCGCACCCAGATAAGTGGAGGGCTCACATCGTGGCGAAGGTGAACATCAAGCCACTCGAGGACAAGATCCTCGTCCAGGCCAACGAGGCCGAGACCACGACCGCATCCGGTCTGGTCATTCCTGACACCGCGAAGGAGAAGCCGCAGGAAGGCACCGTCGTCGCCGTTGGTCCCGGCCGCTGGGATGAGGACGGCGAGAAGAGGATTCCGCTGGACGTCTCCGAAGGTGACACCGTGATCTACAGCAAGTACGGCGGCACCGAGATCAAGTACAACGGCGAGGAGTACCTGATCCTGTCGGCCCGCGACGTGCTGGCCGTCGTCAACAAGTAATCACCCGTGTCCGCCCCGGCGATCCACCGCACACCGCGGCGGATTACCGGGGCGGTGCGCGCTAGACAGGAACTCAGATGAGCAAACAGATTGAGTACAGCGAAACCGCGCGCCGGGCAATGGAATCCGGGGTCGACAAGCTCGCCGACGCCGTTCGGGTGACGCTCGGGCCGCGCGGCCGCCACGTGGTGCTCGCCAAGGCGTTCGGCGGGCCGACGGTCACCAACGACGGCGTGACCATCGCCCGTGAGATCGACCTGGAAGACCCGTTCGAAAACCTCGGCGCGCAGCTGGTCAAGTCAGTGGCCACCAAGACCAACGACGTCGCCGGCGACGGCACCACGACGGCGACCGTGCTGGCGCAGGCGCTGGTGAAGGGCGGCTTGCGACTGGTCGCGGCGGGTGCGAACCCGATCGCGCTGGGCGCCGGCATCGGCAAGGCGGCCGACGCGATCTCTGAGGCGCTGCTGGCGGCGGCTATTCCGGTCACCGAGAAGAACGCGATCGCGCAGGTGGCCACGGTCTCGTCGCGCGACGAGGAGATCGGCGAGATGGTCGCCGAGGCGATGACCACGGTCGGCCACGACGGCGTCGTCACCGTCGAGGAGTCCTCGACGATGAGCACCGAGTTGGAGATCACCGACGGCGTGCAGTTCGACAAGGGCTTCTTGTCGGCGTACTTCATCACCGACTTCGACGCGATGGAAGCGGTGCTGGAAGACGCCTACGTGCTGTTGCACCGCGAGAAGATCAGCTCGCTGCCCGACCTGCTGCCGCTTTTGGAGAAGGTCGCGCAGGCCGGCAAGCCGCTGCTGATCATCGCCGAGGACGTCGAGGGCGAGGCGCTGTCGACGCTGGTGGTCAATGCGATCCGCAAGACGCTCAAGGCCGTCGCGGTCAAGGCGCCGTTCTTCGGCGACCGCCGCAAGGCGTTCCTCGAAGACCTCGCGATCGTGACCGGCGGCCAGGTGGTCAACCCCGACGTCGGCCTGCTGCTGCGTGAGGTCGGCCTGGAGGTGCTGGGGACCGCGCGGCGGATCGTCGTCACCAAGGACACCACGACGATCGTCGACGGCGGGGGCAGTCAAGAGGCCATCGAGGCGCGGGCCAAGCAGCTCAAGTCCGAGATCGAGACCACCGACTCCGACTGGGACCGCGAGAAGCTGCAAGAGCGGTTGGCCAAGCTGTCCGGCGGCGTGGCGGTGATCAAGGTCGGTGCCGCGACCGAGACCGCGCTCAAAGAGCGCAAGGAGAGCGTCGAGGATGCGGTCGCGGCGGCCAAGGCGGCCGTCGAGGAGGGCATCGTCGCCGGTGGCGGCTCTGCACTGGTGCAGTCGCGGGGCGCGCTCGACGAGCTGCGGTCGAGCCTGTCAGGTGACCAGGCGTTGGGTGTCGACGTGTTCGCCGACGCGCTGTCTGCGCCGCTGTACTGGATCGCGACGAACGCCGGGCTGGACGGCTCCGTAGTGGTGAACAAGGTTGCGGAGCTGCCGAAGGGCCAAGGCTTCAACGCCGCGACGCTGTCCTATGGCGACTTGGTTGCTGAAGGCGTCGTCGATCCGGTCAAGGTGACACGCTCGGCGGTGCTCAACGCGGCATCGGTGGCACGCATGGTGCTGACGACCGAGACGGCGGTGGTGGAAAAGCCGGCCGAGGAGGCCGACGACCACGGCCACGGCCACGGTCATCACCACCACTAGGTGACTGACATGGAGCACCCCCGGCCTCATGGCCGGGGGTGTTCTGTCTCAGCGATCCGGCTGCTTAGACAGTTCTCCTCAAGAGATCCGGCGGAGGGGGAGGGAGCCGCTGTCGAGCGGCGAAAGTGGGCCAGTACGGACACTGCTGGCTGACAGCAGGGCGCGTATACCACAATTCCGCGACGTTTCTCATCAGCGACACGCCCTCCGATCAGAATTTCAGAGATGTCATACACAACATGTTGTGGTGTTTTTGAATGTCGGACACTAGGTGTAGTGTTTGGTGAGATTGGTAACGCCCGATCATCATCACGTCGAACTAGCCGGTAGGAGCTGAACATGAGTAGGTGCACAGCACCCGTCGAGGGCCATCGGTCAGCGTCGGCGGCCGCGAGGTGTCCGGCATGCCGAGGACGCCGTTCGTACGGTCGTTCGTCCTACTCCACGCCGACTTACCCGCGGCGCTCTTACTCCGCACCGGCGTACCAGCCGCGAGCCGGTATCGGTTCCGGGGGGTCATCCGGCAGCCGGGTGCGGCCGAGGTGGTCGCCGAGCAACTCGTCCGTGACCTACACCCCTCAGCAGGTGCAGGCCCTCGCTCCGGTACGTCAACAGATCGAGGCGCGTGCGCTCGCCTATCCCGACCTCCGCGATGGGTTCCTGTGCCACGCATGGGATGACCGGCGGGGCGTTGCGAAGGAACTGCACGACCTGCTGGAGGCAGCGGGCGTGTCGGTCTGGTTCAGCGAGAAGGACATCCTTCCAGGCGTCCCGTTCCTTCGTGCGATCGACAAAGGTCTGGCGAACTCACGTATCGGGTTCGTGATGGTCACCCCCGCGTTGATGACGCGCATTCAGGCCGAGGGAGTTGCCGACAAGGAACTCTCCGCGCTCTTGGCGGGCAATCTCCTGGTTCCCGTAGTGCACGGCATCACCTTCGACGAAGTTCGAGCGGTCAGCCCCCTGCTGGCTTCGCGGAACGGTTTCGATACCGGCGTGGACTCGCTGGAAGTCATCGCCGTCAAGATCGCGGAGTTGGTCGACTTTACGAGGCCGGTAGACGCCTAAGAGCGGCCTACCTCCGCACCATGACGTGCTCGACGTGAGCCGTTCGGCGGCTGCCGTTGTAGATCCTCGGCTCCCCGTCGATCGCGTACCGCTTGCCGTTCCACTCTACGGCGCTCTGAGCGCCGAGCAGATCGGGGTAGCCGATCATCCTCAGTCGGTACTTCGAAGTGGTGCCCTCGCCGTCCTCGGTCGATGACAGCGGTTGCACGACCGCACGGGACAGGACTCCGACCGTGCCGGGTGCGGTGATCGTGTTGCCGTCCGAGTCGGTCCTGACGACCTCCGGGAAGGCGGTCACGGTCTCGGTTCCTCGGTCGAGAAAGCTCACGACGCACCTCCGAGGTTCGGCGCGATGGAGAACATGCGGCTCGGCTTGATGCCGAGCGTCTCCCATTTCGAGGCCAGGAACTCGAGTCGGCCGGAAGCCGTCTCGCGGTTGAACTGGTAGCTGTAGGTGCCGTCCGACTCCGAGGCGTACCCCTCGGGGTTGCGGATGAGCCTCAGCACAGCCTCGCCCTTAATGTCGATCACGTCTGCCTCGTCCTGCTCGCCAGCGGCGATGCGCTCGGCGAGGTCCGGGACTCTGCGGAGAATTATGCGCTCAACCTGAGCCAGTCGGCGCGTGACGAGCGCCGTGTCCTCCGTGCTCAATGTCTTGCCGTGGACGGCCTCAATGTCTGCGGCCGTGGCGTAGGTGCTCATCTGACGGCCCTTTCTAGGTGGTCGAGCAGGGCGGCGGTCGCCGGGTTGGCGAGTTGTCCTGCGGCTTGCTTGGCGCTCATGTCTCGCAGGAAGTCCGCGTCCGAGCGCGGATCGCGGCTCGTCAGTCGTCGACGAAGGAAGTCGACCATCCGGAGATCGGTCTTGTTACTGACCTGAGTCTGTTTGTGTCGCTTCGTCTTTCGTCCAGCTCTGGACATCAGTCCTCGGCCTCCGCGAAGTTCATCCGGCCGAGCAACTGCGCCAGGAGTCCGCGCTGGACGCGGGCCTCTGCGATGAACGGGGAGATCACCGGCTGTCCCATGCTGCCCTTCACGGTCAGCGGGGCCTCGGCGGCTGCCTCGTCCAGTTCGGCGATCTGATCGGCTGTTTTGCACGCCTGAAACAGCAGTTCAAGCCTGTCTGGCTCGTTTTCCAGGTCGAACTCACCTGTGATTTTCTTCCACAGGGCAGTACCCTGTGCCTGCAAACCCGCAGGTGTACGCATGTTTCTCCTCTGCTAACTGACTCTCGAAAAATAGGGGCTTATCGCTCGCAAGATTCGGCACCCGCTAACCGACCGGTCGACAGGGGGGCGGGAGGGGATCCTCCCTGCGAAGAACGGGCGCAAAAAGGGGGGATCTGTCGGGGTTGCAAGCAAGAATGGCTCAGTATGGTGCCGACACGGCATACGGAGCCTGAAGTCGAGGCAATTGAGCTTGCGCGGAGGAATCGCAGCCGCTGCTAGCGGGACAGCCGGTCCGCAGCCGCCGTCGCAAGTCCGAACGCCAACCGCTTCGTGCGCCGGGCGGCGTCATTCAGCAATCGCCGTGGCCGCGACGAAGCGACAGCGCGGACGGTGAATTGATCGCCAACTCTGACCGTGCCGGTGCGCTCGACACTGCAGTACACACCGAGGCACCTCTGGGCTCTGGCCGCCACTGCCCGGGTGACTTGCCGATTGACGTCCAGACCCGGTTGCGCGCGACTGGGAACGACGCAGCGCACCGTCGGCATCGAAACGTTCAGGGTGACGTCGCCGAACACGAGGTGCGCCCCGACCCACTGCGTCTCGGGGAGTCCGTCGTCCGAATCCTCCACGGCCACAAACACATTGGGCCGGAAACGGCGAACGTCGAGTTCGTCGCCGACATCCGCGCCGATGGTTGCCAAGCTCGTCGTCGACAGCACATGGACCGGCGCCAGGTCGACGAACGTTCCCGGCGGCGTGGAGTAACGGCCAAGGGTGAGAAGGTCGGCCATCGGAATCATCGACAGGTCCGGGAGCTTGTCCCCGTCGGCAACGCCGAAGTCCGAGCGCAGCGAAGTAGCCGACAGGCCGTCCGTCCGATGGTCGCGGCGCAGCCGATGCAAGCTCGTGTCGTCTGCCGGGGGCAGTGCCGTCAACCGCACCTCGCGGCCGGCCCACTCCGACAGCTTCGCGTGCACCTCGGAGTCGCTGCTGGACAGCACCGTACCGTCGGGGAAGGTGATGTCGACGTCGGGCACGTTGCCTGGGCCGGCGTCGGCCGGAACCTTGCGGGGATAGCGGGCCGTGGCGGTCAACAGCGCGGGCAGGCGGCGCGCCGACGCAGTGATGTCGCGTTGCAGGTCTCGCACAGCCCAGAGCCGATCGCCTCGCACTCCGCGAGCGCCGATCTCGGCTTGCTCGACCTGTTCCCCGCCGAGAGACTTGACCGGATAACGCCAGAGTTGGGCTACCTCGCCGACCGTCATCCTCATACATTAGGCGCGAACGCACTGTGATTTCGGCGCGCTGACGGTCGCAGAGGATGTTTTGCGCGCCCAATCGCGTCACGGCGCCGGGGGCGGGGGTGTTTCGTATCAACTGGATGACTGCACCATCACGTAATCGACGTGTGTGGTCCGCCCGGGAACCATTTCCCGCAACCGCGAGTTACCGTTCACCCAGGACAAGGGGGTGGCTGGTGATCTCATCGACCGGCACTAGCCCAAGTGGGGCTGTCGAGTGCGCAGTTCCATGATGGTGAGCATGAGCAAGTCGGGCGTCCTACGGGCCGTCGCGGGTGCAGCGCTGATCGTCGTATCCGTTGTGGGCTGCAACCCTCGGCTGATGCAGTCGTCACGGCCGATGGCGCCCGGTGAAGCGTCGCGCGTCAAGGTCAACCTGACCTACCAGCCGAGCGGCACGGCGGCGCTCAGCTGGGATCGGCAAAGCCGCAACGTCACCGCCAAGCTGCAGATCGCCGGCTTCGTGCCAAAGGGCATCTACGCGGCGGAGATCCACAAAGGCACCTGCGCCGCGATCGGCGACGTGGCAGTTTCGTTTCCGCCCGTGAGCGCCGACAGCGGCGGAACCCTCAGCACCACCGTGATCGGTGAGAAGCCTGCCCCGGCAGGGCTTCTTCCCGGCACCACGTTCACTGTGCGCCCGGTGGCAGGCGCGGAGCCCGCCGGTTCCGCCGACGCGAGCGCCGCGCCGTTCGCCTGCGCGGACATCACCGCCGCGGTCGTGACGGCCAATCTCAACCTGGCGCCCGTGGGCCAACGGCCAGAGGGCTGGGCGAACCTGACGTACAACGCGGGCAACAAGACGTTGATCGTGGCCACGGCCCTGAGCGGCGTGGCGCCAACCAGCGTCCACGCCCAGAGCATCGGACAGGGCACGTGTGCGGCCCAGGGCGCGGTGAAGTACCGACTGACCGATTTGGTCGCCTCACCCAACGGCACCGTCTACCAGACCACGGTCGTGCAAGACGTCGACCAGCCGCCGCCTTCCTCGGGCGGGTGGTATCTCAAAGTGCAAGTCGGGTCGTCGGCTCAGATCCCGTCGAACAGCCCGCCGACGCCCTTCGTCGCACCTATTGCTTGCGGAGACATCGGCAAGTCGGCGTCGACGTCCTAGTGGCTCTCCATGGCTTGAAAACCGTTGTCCTGGTACTCAGTTCGCCTCGCGGAGTGGATGCCGTAGGGCACGGCTTTGAGGAGCGTGACGGTCAGCTGCGCGCCGCTGGGCAATCTGTACGTGCGCCGCGCGCCCGGCCGGGCGCCGAGAACGGCAGCGCCAAGCGGTGATTGGATGGAGTACACCTCGATATCGCCGTACTCCGCGCCACGCACACCAAGCAGAAACGTTTCGGTATCGCCGGTATCGTTGTAGCGGATCGTCACGACCATTCCAGGTTCGGCGATGCCGTCGTCGGGCGGGTCCTCGCGGGACTTGCGGAGATATCCAAACTCTTTGTGCCGCAGTCATTTCGATCTCCTTTCGCTCGCTTGGTCGTCGCCAGGGGCGGGCTGTGTCGAGAGAGCGCCGCCCCTGACGACTTGGTGCACGCCGAGTGGTCTGGTCGATGCCGATTCAGCGCAAGAGTTCGAGCTTGCGCAGCGCTTCGGATTGCTATGTCTCGTCAACGTCCAGCGTGGCGTAGGTAGCCTCGGAACCGGTTGCCGGAACTGGACAACCGGACAGCTGTGCGTTGTCGTCCTGCGACAACGCAAAGGGGCGGTACAGAGCAGCCGACCTGAGATGAGAGCTGTCCTCGTGCGGCGGTACGCGTTCGGAGGATGAGATGGCCTGGGTGATCCTCGTGCTGTCCGGGGTCATGGAAGCAGTCTGGGCGGTCGCCCTGGACAAGTCTGAAGGATTCAGTCGCCTTGTGCCGTCCGTAGTGTTCGTCGCGGCGTTGGCGTTGTCGATGGTCGGCCTCGCGACCGCGCTGCGCCAACTGCCGCTTGGCACGAGTTATGCAATCTGGGTGGGGATCGGCGCATTACTCACCGTCGCCTACTCGATGCTGACCGGCGAAGAGTCGGCGTCGGCAATCAAGGTAGTGCTCATTCTCGCGATCATCGGCTGCGTCATCGGCCTCAAACTCGTCAGTCACTGAGCTCGCGATTGATCAGTGTGTCAACGCAGTAGTTGGGTTGCGCGACTTGATGTTCAGTGACGCAGCGCTCGCCGTGTCAAATGAAACCGCTGGATGTATCGGGCGGTGGCGTCCACTCGCCGCCGAGAGCTCGGTTAGCGTGTCAGCGGAGGTGCACCATGCGAGTTGCTGTCGCCGGAGCAACCGGCAACATCGGTGCCCGTACTGCCGCGGTTCTCGAGCGGCAGGGGCACGAGGTCGTCCGGATCAGTCGCGCCCTCGGGGTCGACCTGATGACGGGCGACGGGCTGGACTCGGCGCTCGAGCGGGTCGATGCGGTGGTCGATGCCATCAGCGCCCCGCCGATGAGCAGCGAGGAAACCCGCAATTACTTCGGCACGACCACGCGGAATCTTCTCAGCGCCGAACAGCGGACGGGTGTGCGGCACCATGTACTGCTGTCGATCGTCGGGATTCACCGAATCCAGGGCGGCAGTGCGCACTACGCGGGCAAGCGCGAGCAAGAGCGGTTGGTCGAAGAAGGGCCTGTGCCGTGGACCATCGTGCCCGCCACGCAGTTTCACGACTTCGCGGCGATGGTGTGTAGCTGGACCGAACAGGACGGAGTGGCGACGATCGCTCCGCTTCTGGTGCAGCCGATCGCGCCCGACGACATCGCCGAGGTGTTGGCCGAGGTCGCCGTCGGCAGGCCGCAGGGCCGCCACGTCGACGTCGCCGGTCCAGAGACCCAAGACCTCGTCGACATGGCGCGACGCACCAACGACGTTCGTGGCCGCGCGATCAAGCTGGTACCCACCTGGGCGGGTCCGTTCGACGAGTCGATGGCCGGCAGTGTGCTGCTGCCGAGTGAGAACGCGCGCATCGCCCCGACGACCTTCGACCAGTGGCTGGCAGCCGGCGCGCGCTAGCGGATCGTCAGGCGCTGCGGCGGATCCCCCGTTTCAGCAAGAGTTCGCGCTCGGATTCCGAAAGTCCGCCCCAGATGCCGTAGGGCTCTCCGACGGACAGCGCGTGCGCCCGGCACTGCGCGATCACGGGGCAGCGGCGGCACATCTCTTTGGCTCGCATTTCGCGTTGCGCCCGCGCGCGGCCACGTTCACCGTCCGGGTGGAAGAACATCGACGAGTCAACGCCTCGGCACAGGCCGTGCATCTGCCAGTCCCAGATGTCTGCGTTGGGTCCGGGTAGCTGTTGCGGCTGCGGCATGGAAAACCCCTCTCGCCGAGTCCAATTCGCGAAGCTTCACTGGACACTCGGGTGCGAAACGATCGAGACATGTCGCCGATGACCACTCGTGCTGACAAGGTAGGGGTGCTTACAAAAGGGCGTCAATAGCTACGTAGTGTGCGCAACTGCATAACAGCAGGCCCAGAATTTACATCACGTTCATCATTGCGACCCAACAACAACGATCGCCGTGCTAACCACGACCACGCAGACAGTGCCCGTCGACAGATTTGTGCTGTTGGGCTGACGGCTGTGTCGCGGCGGCATTCCACACGGCGGGCAGGCAGTTGACACGGTGTTAACACTTCGACCACAAACTGTTAACCACATATGAGCGATCCAGTGCTGGCCGCGGCGGCCTTCGGTGACCACCCGAGCCGCTGGCCGCTGCCCGCCGCCACCACGCCCCACGGCCACTGGCTGCGTGCCGTCGCCTCGGGCGGCCAGGGCCACTACGGCAGCGCCACGGCCGATCTGGCGGCCCTGCGTCGTGATGTCTCGCGCGGCCCTCTGGCCTCGCTGGCACACAGCACCCAGGCGTCGTTCATCCGCCAGCTCGGCGGGCACCGGGAGGCTCGGGCTTGGGATGGCCGGGCGCTGGCACTTGCCGGCAACGATCCACAAGCACGCGTCGACGCTCTGCTCGGGCTGGCCGCCGACGCCCTGGGCGTCGGCCGGTTCGCCGCTTCGGCAGCCCTGCTCGACCGGGCCGCGGACGTGCTCAACGGACCGTCGCTGCCGGCTCGGTTGCCGTTGCGCTGGCAGTGGGTGGCCGCCGAGTTGGCGATGGCCCGCGGGCACGGTGCACAGGCCGTCGAGCACGCCCAGCGCGCGGCCGAGTTGGCGTCCGCTCTACCGTCGGTGCGTCACCGCGTGAAGACCCAGGTCGTACATGCCGCCGCGCTCTGCAGCGCCGGCCGGATATCGCGCGCGCGCACCGTCGCCGTCGAGGCCCTCACCGCGACAGGCGAACTCAAACTCATGCCGCTGCGGTGGGCGGTGGCGAGTTTGCTGGCAGACATCGGCGGCGATACCGCCCCACGGGCCGACATGGTCGCGATCCGCGACGACTGCGCTGCCTTCGTGCGCCGCGCCGGTGGGGTTTGGCGTCGCTGAAGCGGTCGAACGTTGTTGGATCGTTATTGTCGTTAAGTCGCCGAGAAGCGCTCGGCTCGTAACGTTGGGGACGCCGTCGTCGATGACAAATTCGGGAGATCGCCTCGAAGCTGTCGTTGCTGACGCGGTGGCAGGTAATCGTGGCGCACTCCGGGAAGTGCTGGAGATCGTTCGGCCGATCGTCGTGCGGTATTGCCGCGCAAGGTTGGGGGCGGCGGAGCGGAGCGGTCTGTCAGCAGACGATGTGGCTCAGGAGGTGTGCTTGGCCGCCATCACGGCGTTGCCTCGCTACAGGGACCAGGGGAGGCCCTTCTTGGCGTTCGTGTACGGCATCGCGGCTCACAAGGTGGCAGACGCCCACCGGGCTGTCGCGCGCAACCGTGCCGAACCCACCGACGTCATCCCCGAACGCCCCACCTTCGAGGCCGGTCCTGAGCAGATGGCCCTAGACGCCGAAGCGTCGGCCCGGATGAACGCGCTGTTGGCCGTCCTGCCCGAGAAGCAACGCGAGATCTTGATTTTGCGGGTGGTCGTCGGGCTGTCGGCTGAGGAGACCGCTGAAGCCGTCGGCAGCTCGCCGGGCGCCGTGCGGGTCGCGCAGCATCGGGCGTTGACGCGGCTGCGCGAAGAGATGATCGGGGCGGGCTATGCCTGATTTCAATCGGCCCGCCGAACCCGACTTCGAGGCCGTCGTGCGCACCGATCGCTTCGTCGACGCGCTGTCGTCCGGGGCGCGGATGTCGCCGGTCGATCCGCTGTCGGCGATGCTCGGCGCGTGGCGCGACGAGGTCCGCAGCCGGCCCGACGCGCATGTCGTGACACTTGACCAGGCCGTCGCGGCGCTGGCAGGTACGCGAAAAGCGCCGCGCCGCAACCGCTTTGGGCTTGCCGTGGTAGGAGCAGCGGCGGCCGCGGTGCTGGGCGTCGGCGGCGTCGGCGCCGTGGTGTACGACGCCAAGCCCGGCGATTCGCTCTACGGCCTGCACACCATGCTGTTCGGCGAGTCGACCAAGACCCGCGACGACGCGGTGGTGCTGGCGGCGAAAACCGAGCTGGCACAGGTGCAGCAGCTGGTGCAGCAGGGCAAGTGGGACGAGGCGCAGGCGAAGCTGTCCACGCTGTCGTCCACCGTGCAGGGCGTCGACGACGTCGCGAGCAAGCAGCAGCTGGTCGAGCAATACAACGCGTTGACTGTCAAGGTGATTCAGCGTGATCCCGAGGCCGCGCTGCCGCCGCCGGGACAACCGTTGCCCCCGCTGCCGTCGTCGCCGCTGACCCTTCTGCCGGTGCCCGCGGTGGAGGTGCCCACGACGTCGTCGCTGCCGCCGAGCACACCGGGCGAGTCCACGCCGCAGCCGACGCCGACGACGACAGCGCCGACGAGTCCGTTGCCGACGACTCCGCTGCCGACGAGTTCGGTGCCGACCAGTTCGCTGCCGACGCCGACTTCCAGGCCGACGGGTTCGTCGTCCACCGCGACGTTGCCGGCACAGACGCCCACCGGTCCGCTACCGACGCCGAGCGCACAGTTGCCTACGCCCACGGGTCCGGTGCCGACGTCTCAGCTGCCGCGGGCCGGCAACCCGCAACCCACCGCGACAGCGTCGGCGACCGCGGCTCCGTCGCCCACGGCGAAGGCGACCCCGACGACAGCGGTACCGACAACCAACTCGACGTCGGCGCGGTCGCTGCCCACGCCGTCCGAGGCGTCAGCAACCACGCAGTCCCAAGCAGCGCCGACGACCTCTCCGCAAACGTCAGAGGGTCCGATCGTCCGCTAGCGGCGGCTCAGCGGTAGTTGTCGGAATCAGAAGTCGCCTCGTTCAGCGAGGCGTCCGCATACCCGCGGCAGTAATCCCAGGTGACGTAGGCGTCGGGCTCCGGATCATAGGCCGGCTCATGCGGCCGCACGGTGCCGTCGACAAGCAGCTGCAACAGGTTGGCGCGCAGCATGTCCCAGTCGTGGTAGTGATCCTGTTGGCATTCGTCGCACGACACCACCAGGCCACGAATTCCCTTGTGCGCCAACAACGCCTCGTACACCGCGAGGTCGGCCAGGTCGGCTTCGACCGCGGTGCGCTCCTGCGGATCCAGCGGCTGACCGGGCTCGATGGCGTCCAGTGCGGCCGACGGGTCCAGCGGATCGTCGGCAAAGGGATCGGGCGGCAAACCCGGCGGGAGATGGTCGCGCACGCCTCTACATTACGGGGACGGTCCGATATTCCGCCAGCCGCGGTGGCCCCGCAGCGGTGCCTGCGCACCGCCCCCAGCTGGGCCCGTGCGCCGCCCGCAGCGCCGGGTCCGTGCGGATAGGATGGGCGCCTAGCCCCCGGCGCCGATGGAGGCCTTTCCATGTCGATCACAGACGGCCGTACCACGGTGAGTTCGGCTGCTCCGCTTCAGGACGACACGCCGGTGCCCACCGGCGGTGACGACCCGAACAAGATCGCCATGCTGGGGCTGACCTTCGACGACGTGCTGCTGCTGCCGGCCGCCTCCGACGTCGTGCCCGCCGCTGCGGACACCTCCAGTCAGCTGACCAAGCGGATCCGGCTCAAGGTGCCGCTGGTGAGCTCCGCGATGGACACCGTGACCGAGGCCCGCATGGCGATCGCGATGGCCCGCGCCGGCGGCATGGGTGTGCTGCATCGCAATCTCGCGGTGGCCGAGCAGGCCGGTCAGGTGGAGATGGTCAAGCGGTCCGAGGCCGGCATGGTCACCGATCCCGTGACGTGCTCGCCGGACAATACGCTGGCCGAGGTCGACGCGATGTGCGCGCGGTTCCGGATCTCGGGCCTGCCCGTCGTCGACAACGACGGCGCGCTCGTGGGGATCATCACCAACCGCGACATGCGCTTCGAGGTAGACCAGAACAAGCGCGTGGCAGAGGTCATGACCCGCGCGCCGCTGATCACCGCCCGCGAAGGCGTCTCCGCCGACGCAGCGCTAGGCCTGTTGCGGCGCAACAAGATCGAAAAGCTGCCGATTGTCGACGGGCAGGGTCGGCTGACGGGGCTCATCACCGTCAAGGACTTCGTCAAGACCGAACAGCATCCGCTGGCCACCAAGGACAGCGACGGCCGGCTGCTGGTCGGCGCGGCCGTCGGCACCGGCGACGACGGCTGGGTGCGCGCGATGACGCTCGTCGACGCCGGCGTCGACGTGCTCGTGGTCGATACCGCCCACGCGCACAACCGGCTGGTGCTGGAAATGGTGGGCAAGCTCAAGGCCGAGGCCGGCGACAAGGTGGAGGTCATCGGCGGCAACGTCGCGACCCGCAGCGGGGCTGCCGCGCTGGTCGAGGCAGGCGCCGACGCGGTGAAGGTGGGGGTGGGACCCGGCTCGATCTGCACCACTCGCGTGGTCGCCGGCGTCGGGGCGCCGCAGATCACCGCGATCCTCGAAGCGGCCGCGGCCTGCGCGCCCGTCGGGGTGCCCGTGATCGCCGACGGCGGCCTGCAGTACTCGGGCGACATCGCCAAGGCGCTGGCTGCCGGCGCATCCACCGCGATGCTGGGCTCGCTGCTGGCCGGCACCGCTGAAGCGCCCGGTGACCTGATCTTCGTCAACGGCAAGCAGTTCAAGAGCTACCGCGGCATGGGGTCGATCGCCGCGATGCGCGGGCGCGACGACAACAAGTCGTTCTCCAAGGACCGCTACTTCCAAGACGACGTGCTCTCCGAGGACAAGCTGGTGCCCGAGGGCATCGAGGGCCGGGTGCCGTTCCGCGGCCCGCTGGCCACGGTCATCCACCAGCTGACCGGCGGCTTGCGCGCGGCCATGGGCTACACCGGCTCGGCCACCATCGAAGATCTGCAGCATGCGCAATTCGTGCGGATCACCGCGGCCGGCCTGAAGGAGAGCCATCCGCACGACATCACGATGACCGTCGAAGCGCCAAATTACTACAGCCGCTGAGGCACACTTTTCGATGAGCAACGCGCCGAGAGTGACGTTTTGCAGGCTGCTTCTCGCATTTTCTCTGCAAAACGTTGCTCTCGCCGAGAACCGGGACTAACACATGCGAGACATGGTCGAGATCGGCATGGGCCGCACCGCCCGCCGCACCTACGAGCTCGACGACATCAACATCGTGCCGTCGCGGCGCACCCGCTCCAGCAAGGACGTCTCCACCGCCTGGCAGCTGGATGCGTACCGGTTCGAAATCCCCGTGCTGTCGCATCCCACCGACGCGCTGGCCTCCCCGGAGTTCGCGATCGAGCTGGGCCGGCTCGGCGGATTGGGAATCCTCAACGGCGAAGGGCTCATTGGCCGGCACGCCGACGTCGAGGCGAAGATCGCCCAAGTCGTCGAGGCCGCCGAAAAAGAGCCGGAGCCCGGCGCCGCGATCCGGCTGCTGCAGCAGCTGCACGCCGCGCCGCTCGATCCGGATCTGCTGGGCGCGGCGGTCGCGCGGGTGCGCGACGCGGGCGTCACCACCGCCGTGCGGGTCAGCCCGCAGAACGCGCGCTCGCTGACCCCGGTGCTGCTGCAGGCCGGCATCGACCTGCTCGTCATCCAGGGCACGATCGTGTCGGCGGAGCGGGTCGCCCGCGACGGCGAGCCGCTGAACCTCAAGACGTTCATCGCCGAACTCGACGTGCCGGTGGTCGCCGGCGGCGTGCTCGACCACCGCACCGCGCTGCACCTGATGCGCACCGGCGCGGCGGGCGTCATCGTCGGCTACGGCTCGACCAGTGGCGTCACCACCAGCGACGAGGTGCTGGGCATCAGCGTGCCGATGGCCACCGCGATCGCCGACGCCGCCGCAGCCCGGCGCGAATACCTCGACGAGACGGGCGGCCGCTACGTACACGTGCTGGCCGACGGCGACATCCACACATCCGGGGATCTGGCGAAGGCGATCGCCTGCGGCGCCGACGCGGTGGTGCTCGGCACCCCGCTGGCCGTGGCGGCCGAGGCGTTGGGCGACGGCTGGTTCTGGCCGGCGGCCGCCGCGCATCCGTCGCTGCCTCGGGGCGCGCTGCTGCAGGTGGCCGTGGGTGAGCGGCCGTCGCTGGCGCAGGTGCTGGGTGGCCCCTCCGACGACCCGTTCGGATCGCTGAATCTGGTCGGCGGGCTGCGCCGGTCGATGGCCAAGGCCGGCTACTGCGACCTCAAGGAGTTCCAGAAGGTGGGCTTGACGGTCGGCCGCTGACCCCTGCGCGAGCAGACGCGCATTCGCGTTAACCGAGGCCGGTCTGTGCGAGTTGGTGTCTGCTCGCGCACATCAACGGCCAACCCGCTCTGGTTTGTTACCCATGGGTACGGCAATACTGGCTCTATGCAGCCTGACTTCGACGTTCTCATCATCGGCTCCGGTTTCGGCGGCAGCGTCACCGCCTTGCGATTGACGGAGAAGGGTTATCGCGTTGGCGTGCTGGAAGCCGGCCGGCGCTTCGCCGACCACGAGTTCGCCAAGACGTCCTGGCATCTTCGGCAGTTCCTCTGGGCGCCGAAGCTGGGCATGTACGGCATCCAGCGCATCCACTTGCTGCGCAACGTGATGATCCTGGGCGGTGCCGGCGTCGGCGGCGGCTCGCTGAATTACGCCAACACGCTCTACGTGCCGCCGGAGCCGTTCTTCGCCGACCGCCAGTGGTCGCACATCACCGACTGGCGAGCCGAGCTGATGCCGCACTACGAGCAGGCGCAGCGAATGCTCGGCGTGGTCACCAACCCGACGTTCACCGACGCCGACCGCATCATGAAGGAGGTCGCCGACGAGATGGGCGTCGGCGACACGTTCACCCCCACGCCGGTGGGGGTGTTCTTCGGTCCCGACGGCAAGAAGGCACCCGGCAAGACCGTGGCTGATCCGTACTTCGGTGGCGCCGGGCCCGACCGCACCGGTTGCATCGAGTGCGGCTCGTGCATGACGGGCTGCCGCTACGGCGCCAAGAACACGTTGGTCAAGAACTACCTCGGCCTCGCGGAATCCGCTGGCGCACAGGTGTTTCCGATGCGCACGGTCACCGGATTCGAAGAACAGCCCGACGGCTCGTGGCGCGTCGACACCGTCGTCACCGGCCGATGGGTGCGCCGTCAGCGCAAGTCGTTCACCGCGCGCCATCTGGTGCTGGCCGCAGGCACCTACGGCACCCAGCGACTGCTGTTCAAGATGCGCGACGAGGGCAAGCTGCCCAGGATTTCCGACCGGTTGGGCGTGCTCACCCGCACCAACTCCGAGTCGATCGTCGGGGCCGGCCGCTACAAGGTCACCCCGGATTTGAACCTCACCCACGGCGTGGCGATCACCTCGTCGATCCACCCGACCCCCGACACCCACATCGAGCCGGTGCGTTACGGCAAGGGCTCCAACGCGATGGGTCTGCTGCAGACGCTGATGACGGACGGCGACGGGCCGGAGGGCACCGACGTGCCGCGCTGGAAGCAGTTCTTCCAGCAGGTCGCCGCAAACCCGCGCGGCACGATTCGGCTGCTCAACGCCCGGCGCTGGAGCGAGCGGACCATGATCATGCTGGTCATGCAGCACCTGGACAACTCGATCACGACGTTCACCAAGCGCACCAAGCTCGGCATCCGCCGCGTCACCAGCAAGCAGGGCCACGGCCAGCCCAACCCGACGTGGATCCCGGTGGGCAACGCCGTCACCCGGCGGGTGGCGGAGAAGATCGACGGCGTGGCAGGCGGCACCTGGGGAGAGTTGTTCAACATCCCGCTGACCGCGCACTACCTGGGTGGCGCCGCGATCGGCGACAGCCCGGAAACCGGCGTCATCGACCCGTACCACCGGGTGTACGGATATCCGACGCTGTCGGTGGTCGACGGCGCCGCGATCTCGGCGAATCTCGGTGTGAATCCGTCACTTTCGATCACCGCGCAGGCCGAGCGGGCGGCGTCGCTGTGGCCGAACAAGGGGGAAACCGACCTGCGGCCCGCGCAAGGTGAGCCGTATCGGCGCCTCGACCCGGTGCCGCCGAAACACCCGGTGGTCCCTGCAGACGCGCCGGCGGCGCTGCGGCGCTTGCCGATCGAGCCGGTCAGTTCGGCGGGCTGAGATCAGCCGCGGCGCCGACTCGGCTCCCGGCCCACCGGTTGCGGCGGAGGCGGCAGCAGTGCCTGACGTTCCTTGATCGCGACGGTCGACGGAGAATCGGTGCTCAGCGTCAGCTCGTCGCCCGCGTGGCGGATGGTCAGCTCGCCGTGGGGGCCGTCGCGCAACGTGTAGGTGACGTCGTCGTGGGTGACGCTGACCGTCAGCCGAAATCCCCTCCACCGCAAGCGGAATCGCAGGCCCGAGATGCCTTCGGGAAGGTGCGGGTCGAGCGAGAGGACGCCCTCGTCGTCGCGCAGACCGCCGAATCCGGCGACCAGTGCGGTCCACGCTCCCGCCAGCGAAGCCATGTGCAGGCCGTCGCGGGTGTTGGAGTGCAGATCGCGCAGGTCCACCATCGCGGCTTCATACGTGTAGTCGTGCGCGAGCTGCAGATGCCCCACTTCTGCGCACATCACCGCCTGCGTGCACGCCGACAGCGACGAGTCACGCACCGTGCGCCGCTCGTAGTAGTCGACGTTGCGGGCTTTCTGCTCAGGGGTGAACGCGTGGCTTTGCCAATGCATCGCCAGGATCAGGTCGGCCTGCTTGCAGACCTGCGCGGGATACAGCCGCACGTACGGCGCGTGCATCAGCAGCGGGTAGGTGGTGTTCTCGGTGAAGTTCCACTCGGCCAGGGTGGTGAAGCCCTCGCACTGCTGGTGCACACCCAGCTCCTCGTCGTACGGGATGTGCGCGGCGTTTGCGGCGTCACGCCATGCCGCCATCTCTTCGGTGCTGACGCCCATCGCGCGGGCGGCGTCGGGGTGGCGCGCGCACGCCTCGGCCGCCGTGCGCAGGTTGTGGGCGGCCATCAGATTGGTGAAGACGTTGTCGCGCACGATCGCGGTGTACTCGTCCGGACCGGTGACGCCGTCCAGATGCCACACGCCGTTGCGGTCGTGGTGCCCGAGCGAGCGCCACAGCCGAGCGGTTTCGACGAGCACCGCCAGACCGCACTCCTTTTCCAGTGAATCGTCGCCCGTGACGATGCGATACCGCTCGAAAGCCATTGCGACGTCGGCCGTTACGTGCCATGCCGCGGTGCCGGCGGGCCAGTAGGCTGAGCATTCCTGCCCGCGGATCGTGCGCCACGGGAAGCTGGCACCTTCGAGGTCGAGTTCGGCGGCGCGCTCCTGGGCCAAGTGCAGCGTCGAGGCGCGCCACCGCAGCGCGTCGGCCGCCGCGGACGGAGCGGTGTAGGTGAGCACCGGCAACACGAATCCCTCGGTGTCCCAGAACGCGTGGCCGTCATAACCCGTGCCGGTCAGTCCCTTGCCGGGAATCGCACGACGCTCGGCGCGCGCGCTGGCCTGCAGCACGTGGAAGAGCCCGAACCGCACCGCCTGTTGGCAGTCGGCATCGCCTTCGACCTCGACGTCGGCGGCGTCCCAGAACTCGTCGAGGTAGGCCCGCTGGCCGTCGAGCAGTCCCTGCCATCCGCTGTAGCGGGCGCCGGCCAGCGCGGCGGCGGCCTGGTCGCGCAGTGCAGGCCGCGAGCGCAGGCTCGACCAGCCGTAGCCCAGATACTTGACGATCCGCAACTTCTGGCCCGGACGCAGCCCGCAGATCACGGTGGTTCGGGCCCAGTCTTCGGCGGCCTCGGTGTGCGACTCGACGCGCCCCGGCACTTCGATCTCGTGGTCCATGCCGGCCGCCATGACGAGCTCACTCATCCTGGTGCGGTGCAACAGGATCGCCCCGTTGTCGGTGGTCTCGTGCTGCACCGCCTCGAGCGGGTTCTTCAGGACCGCGGCCACCCGCGGATCGCGTGAGGTGCGTGGTTGGTCCTCGTTGGCGACGAGCTCGGATTGCACTGTGACGCGGACGAAGTCGTCGAGCGCCTCGACCACGTACTCGATGGCCGCCACACTGCGTTGGGCCAGCGACACCAACCTGGTGGACCGCAGCTTGACCTTCTTGCCGGCCGGTGACTCCCAGCGCGTGTTGCGGGTCAGCGTGCCCGCGCGCAGGTCGAGAACCCGTTCGTGCGAAAGCAATCGGCCATAGCGCACGTCGAACGGCTCGTCGTCCACCAACAGCCGGATGATCTTGCCGTTGGTGACGTCGATGACGGTCTGGCCGGCTTCCGGATAGCCGAAACCCGCTTCGGCATAAGGCAGCGGGCGGCATTCGTAGAACGAGTTGAGGTATGTGCCGGGCAGCCCGTACGGTTCGCCCTCGTCGAGGTTGCCGCGTAATCCGATGTGGCCGTTGGACAATGCGAACAACGACTCCGACTGCGCCAGCCGCTCGAGGTCGAGCCGCGTCTCGCGGACGTGCCACGGTTCGACCGGGAAGGCTTCGTGAGGAATCATGGGGACCCTACAGCAGTTCTGCCAGATCGGTGACGACGACGTCGGCGCCGTTGCGCCGCAACGCTTCTGATTGCCCGACGCGGTCGACGCCGACGACCAGGCCGAAGTTGCCGGCCCGTCCGGCAGCCACTCCCGAGAGCGCATCTTCGAACACGGCCGCTTCGGCCGGCGGCACGGCGAGCAGCTGGGCCGCCCGCAGGAACGAGTCAGGGGCGGGCTTGCCGCGAATGTGCTCCTCGCGCAACGTCACTCCGTCCACTCGCTGATGCACGAACTTGTCCAGCCCCGTGATCTCGAGCACCTCGCGGGTGTTGGCGCTCGACGAGACGACCGCGACCGACAGGCCGGCGGCATGCACCGCCTCCAGGTAGCGGCGCGACCCGTCGAACACCTTGACGCCGTCCTGGGCCAGGGTCTGCTGGAACATGGCGTTCTTGCGGTCGCCCAGCTCGGTCACGGCGTCGTCGTCGAGATCGATGCCGCGGCTTTCCAGAAACGACCGCACGCCGTCCTCACGCTTCTTGCCGTCGACGTAGGTCTGATAGTCGGCCGCCGCGTCGAACGGCACGAACGGCTCGCCCGTGCGGTCGGCCCATTGGCGCAGGAACTCGTCGAACATCGCCTTCCACGCCTTGCGGTGCACGCTCGCGGTGTCCGTCAGCACACCGTCGAGGTCGAACAGACACGCCCGGATCGTGTCAGGCAGACCCAGCACACCGCCTCCTTCGTCCGCCAAGCATTCTCCGCTACCGGTACCCGCGACAGCGGTTCTTTCACTCCCGCACCCAGGGATTCGAACGTATGATCGACCGCGTGGGTGATCTTCGCGGGATCAGCTACAGCGGTCAGCCGGTGCCCGAGGCGTTTCGTCCGGTGGAGCCGCCTGTTGCGGTGATGATCGACCTGGCCGCGCTGTTTCCCCGCGAGCCGCACCGTCGCGGCGGCTATCACCCGGCCGGGTTGCAGATGCACAAGGTCGTCGAGGGCCGATTGTGCTGCTGGGGGCTGTGCGAGCAGGGCCACTGGTGGGGGCTGGTGACATATCCGGTCAGCTACGGCGCCAACAGCCGCCCGGTGACACATTGGGTGCCGGCTTGGATGCTGCGCCGCAAGGACTGAGGGCGCGGGGCGCCCATAGACTGGCCCGCGTGACAAAACCCCACGCACCCGTTCGGCCCGTCTTGGTGGTCGACTTCGGGGCGCAGTACGCGCAGCTGATCGCCCGTCGCGTGCGTGAGGCAAGGGTCTACTCGGAGGTCGTTCCACACACCGCGAGCGTCGAGGAGCTGAAGGCCAAAGAGCCGCAGGCGATCGTGCTGTCGGGCGGCCCGGCCAGCGTGTACGCCGACGGGGCGCCGCAGCTCGATCCTGCGCTGTTCGACCTCGGGGTGCCGGTGTTCGGAATCTGCTACGGATTTCAGGCGATGGCGCAGGCGCTGGGCGGCACCGTGGCCCGCACCGGCACCAGCGAGTACGGCCGCACGGAGCTGAAAGTCGTTGGGGGCGAACTGCATTCGGGGCTGCCGGAGACGCAGCCGGTGTGGATGAGCCACGGCGACGCCGTCACCGCGCCACCGCAGGGCTTCGACGTGGTGGCCAGCAGCGCCGGTGCGCCGGTGGCGGCGTTCGAGAACCGGGCTCGCGGGCTGGCCGGCGTGCAGTATCACCCGGAGGTCATGCACACCCCGCACGGCCAGCAGGTGCTGAGCCGGTTTCTGCACGAGTTCGCCGGCATCGACTCGGTGTGGACGCCGGCCAACATCGCCGAAACCCTGGTGGAGCAGGTGCGTGCGCAGATCGGCGAGGGGCGCGCGATCTGCGGGCTGTCCGGTGGAGTCGACTCGGCGGTGGCCGCGGCGTTGGTGCAGCGGGCGATCGGCGACCGGCTGACATGCGTGTTCGTCGACCACGGCTTGTTGCGCGCAGGCGAGCGCGCCCAAGTGGAGCGCGATTTCGTGGCGGCGACGGGTGCGCGGCTGGTCACCGTCGACGCCGCGGAGCGCTTTCTGGAGGCGCTGACGGGAGTGCACGACCCCGAGGGCAAGCGCAAGATCATCGGGCGGGAGTTCATCCGCGCGTTCGACGGCGCGGTGGCTGACTTGGTGGCAGAGGGCGGTTCTGAGGTCAAGTTCCTGGTGCAGGGCACGCTGTACCCCGACGTCGTGGAGTCCGGCGGGGGAAGCGGCACCGCGAACATCAAGAGCCACCACAACGTCGGCGGACTGCCGGCCGACCTGAAGTTCACGCTCGTCGAACCGCTGCGGCTGCTGTTCAAGGACGAGGTCCGCGCGGTCGGCCGGGAATTGGGGCTGCCTGAGGAAATCGTTGCGCGCCAACCGTTTCCAGGACCGGGTCTGGGCATCCGGATCGTCGGTGAAGTCACCGCGGCGCGGCTGGAGACGCTGCGGCGGGCCGACGCGATTGCCCGCGAGGAGCTGACCGCGGCCGGGCTGGACAACCTGATCTGGCAATGCCCGGTGGTATTGCTGGCCGAGGTGCGGTCGGTCGGCGTGCAGGGCGACGGACGCACGTACGGACATCCGATCGTGCTGCGGCCGGTGTCGAGCGAAGACGCGATGACCGCCGACTGGACGCGGGTGCCCTACGAGGTTCTGGAGCGCATTTCGACCCGGATCACCAACCAGGTGCCGGAGGTGAATCGGGTGGTGCTGGACATCACCAGCAAGCCGCCGGGCACCATCGAATGGGAGTAGCGGCGCCGGCAATCGACAGCGTCAGTACTCCAGCCCTGCCCACGTTCCGTAGGGCACGAAGGGGTTGGTGCCGTACGGAACGAACGGGTTTGCGCCGCCGATGACGTGGTCGCGCGGGTAGACGGTTTCGGATCCGCCCGGGGGCAGGGCAACGGTACCGTCCGGACAAGCGCATGTGGTTGCCTGGGCGGCGGCGTAGCTCGGGAGGAAGACGACGGCGCCGATTGCCAACGTCGTCGCCACCATGACGGTACACATACGTTTGCCGATCATTTCGTTCCTTTCGGTGCATAATCAGGGTGTCTGCCGGCATGCCGGAAATGTCGGCGGGCCGAATTCAGTACATATCGGTATGCGCTGGAATTCAGCGAGTCGGAGCCGGAAAGAGCTGGTGAGGTGGGTGTATTCGCGATTCGGTTGATGTTCTTACTCGGCGCGATAGCTGATCATCTGGCGGATCTGTTGCCATGCTCGCAATTGTTGTGCCGAGTCGCCGTGAAGTCACCTGTTTCATGCTGAATTCATAATTGCTGCCTTTTGCGGAAGCATCGGGGAGCGTCGTGCGGGCAGTGCCGCGGCCGGTCACTTCGACTCGTCTCGCCCTTGACGGTCCCCGACTCCGGGGTGTTTACTCGCTGTATCGAACATCAGTTCGAAAACGAGGAGTGACGGATGGTGCAGGAGGTGCTGCTGTGACAGCAGCGGCAAGCCTGGATCGGCGGCCGTTTGACCGCGCTGAGCAGGTAGAACGCCTGCGCCGGCAGATCGCCGCGGTGTCCGGGAAGGCGGCCCGCGGTCACGCGGCACCGCCTCGGCCCGAGCAGGTGATGCCGGACGCAAAAAGTTTGCTGGCGATCCCTGGGGTGGGGGCTTTGCCGCGCGGTTCGGTGGTGGTGGCGTCAGGCGCGCGGTCGCTGACGCTCCGGGCGGTCGCGGCGGTAACGGCGGCGGGCGGTCATGCCGCCGTGGTCGGGCAGCCCGATGTCGGCCTGCTGGCCGCCGTGGAGATGGGTGCGGACCTGAGCCGGCTGGCGCTGGTGCCCGATCCGGGCACCGACCCCGTCGAGGTGGCCGCGGTGCTGCTGGATGGAATGGATCTGGTGGTGCTCGGTCTCGGCGGCCAGTCGGTGCCGCTGTCTCGGGCCCGAGCCGTGACCGCGCGGGCCCGCAACAAGGGCTGCACGCTTCTGGTCACCGGCGGCGACTGGCAGGGGGCAAAGGCGCGGCTGGAGGCGCGGGTCAGCGGTTACGAGGTAGGTGGTCGCATCCGCAAGGTGCGGCTGGAGATCACCGCCGGCCGAGCGGCCTGGGACCAGTCGGGCTGACGCGGTGTCATGTCCCGCGTGTTGGCAATCTGGTGCATGGACTGGCCCGCGGTCGCCGCCGCCAAGGCCGCCGGCCTGCCCGCCACCGCCCCGGTGGCGGTGACGCTGGCCAACCGGGTGGTCGCGTGCTCGGCGGCGGCTCGGGCGGCCGGGGTGCGTCGCGGGCTGCGCCGTCGCGAATCGCAGGCCCGCTGCCCGGATCTGCACGTGGTCACCGCCGATCCGGGCCGTGACGCGCGGTTCTTCGAACCGGTGACGGCCGCCGTCGACGACGTGGTGCCCCGCGCGGAGGTGCTGCGGCCCGGTCTGCTGGTGCTGCCGGTCCGCGGCGCGGCCCGCTACTTCGGCTCGGAATCCGCCGCCGCCGAGCGGCTGGTCGACACCGTGTCGGCGGCGGGTGTGGAGTGTCAGGCCGGCATCGCCGACCAGCTGTCCACCGCGGTGTTCGCCGCCCGCGCCGGACGCATCGTCGAGCCCGGCGCAGACGCCGCATTTCTGGCCGGCCTGCCGATCCGCGAGCTGGCCACCGAACCGAGCCTGTCCGGCGACGGCCGTGCTGACTTGGCAGATTTGCTGCGGCGGTTGGGTATTCGTACCATCGGCCAATTCGCGGCACTGTCCCGCACCGATGTGGCGTCCCGGTTCGGCGCCGACGCGGTGGTGGCGCACCGGTTCGCCCGCGGCGAGCCGGAGCGCGGCCCGTCGGGACGCGAGCCGCCGGCCGAGCTCGACGCGGTGATGGCCTGTGATCCGCCGATCGACCGCGTGGACGCCGCGGCGTTCGCCGGTCGATCGCTGGCCAGTCAGTTGCACCAGACGTTGATGTCCGCCGGCGTCGGTTGCACCCGGTTGGCCATCCACGCCGTTACCGCTAAGGGCGAAGAGCTGCAACGTGTTTGGCGATGTGCGGAGCCGCTGACGGAGGACGCCACCGCAGACCGGGTGCGCTGGCAGCTGGACGGCTGGCTCAACAGCCGTACGGGTGACCGGCCCACGGCACCGGTGACGACACTGCGGCTGCAGCCCGTCGAGGTGGTCTCGGCCGAGGCGCTGCAGCTGCCGCTGTGGGGCGGTATCGGGGAAGAAGACCGGCTGCGAGCGCGACGGGCGCTGGTGCGGGTGCAGGGCCTGCTCGGACCGGAGGCGGTCCAGGTTCCGGTGCTGTCGGGTGGGCGCGGTCCGGCCGAGCGGATCACCCTGGTGCCGCTTGGCGACGAACTCGTCCCCCGAGCCGACCCGCGACAGCCGTGGCCGGGTCAACTACCGGAGCCGTCCCCGGCCATGCTGCGCGACGATCCCGTCGAACTCCTTGACGCTCAAGGCAATCCAGTGCGAGTCACCAGCCGGGGGTTGTTCTCCGCCGACCCGGCGCGGCTGGTCGCACACGGCCGCGACGGGCCGCTGCGCTGGTGGGCCGGACCGTGGCCGGTCGACGAACGCTGGTGGGATCCCAGCGTCACAGCCGCCCGGACGGCCCGGGCCCAGGTGCTCGTCGACGGCGATCCCGGTGACGCGTTCTTGCTGTGCTATCGGCAGCGGCGCTGGCATTTGGAAGGGGTCTACGAGTAGAGCCGGCGTGCGAATGCCCCCACCCGCGAGATGAACCGGTCGAAGAACGCGCCCGGATCCACGTCGACACCCACGCGCGCATTCGGCTGTCGCCCCCAGCGCCCCGACCAGTCCGCGATCGTCATCCCTCGCGTCAGCGTGCCGGTCAGCTCCACATCGACTGTCGCCGTGCGCGTGAGCGCCACGGAGGGATCCAGCGCGACCGCGGCGGCCAGCGGATCGTGCAGATGCGCCAGATACCCTTCGCCCTGCTGGTAGTGGAACTCGAAGTAGAACCGCATGGCGTCCTCGAGCACCCGGATCAGCGGATTGGATGCCACCGACCGGGTGCCGCGCGCATCCAGCACGCTGATCGCCACCGTCGCCGAGTCGGCCGCTTCGGCCAGCCGCGTGAAAATCGCCGGAGTCATGACGATGTTCTCAGTCAGATTGAGCCCCAGGACAATTGGCAACTCCGGTGCCCCGCAGTAGGCGGCGAACACCTCGGCGGCCGCCTCCGGGTCGACGCTGACATTCCACTCCGCCACCACGTCGGTGTTGCCGCGATACTCGAACGAGCCGCCCATGATCACCAGCCGGCGCAGCAGCCGCGGCAACTCCGGATCGGCCCGAAACGCCAGCGCCAGGTTCGTCAGCGGCCCGGTCACCAAGCCGATCAACTCGCCGGGATGGGCGCGGGCCGCGCGCACCCATGCTTCGGCCGCGTCGTAGTCGGTGAGCGAACGCCGGCTCGTAGGCAGTTCTGCGTAGCCCAAGCCTCGCGGTCCGTGCGTGTCCTCCGCGGTGCGCAGCGGACAGCTCAGCGGCTGCTCCGCGCCCTTCGACACCGGAATGTCATCGGCCTTGCACAACTCCAGCAGGCCGAGGTTGTTCTCGCAGACCTGATGTACCGCAACGTTTCCCGCCGTCGAAGCGATGCCCACCAGCCGCGCCTCGGCGCTGGCGAGCAGATACACCAGTGCCATCGCGTCGTCGACGCCGGTGTCGACGTCGGCGAATATCGGCGCGGTCACCAGTGCACGCCGGGCACCAGACGCACCGCCCGCTTGACCGGCCGCGGCACCCGTAACGGGCGCACTGCCCGCGAGGGCGGCTTCGGATGGCGCGGCGGAGGCGGCGGATCGCGCTGCGGCTCGGCCACTCCGCGAGCCGCCGGCGAGTCGGGATATGCCAGATAGATCTGGTGCAGGATCCGCCGTGCGAGCTTGGGGGTGAAGTAGTTGCCGGCTTCGGCGATCGTGCCGAACGGGTGGTCGATGCGTGGCGGCTTGTCCACCAACGCACGCACCACCATCGCCGCCGCGCGCTCAGGGCTGATCGGTTTCTGCGGGTTCAGCCGCTGCGACGGTGCGATCATCGGCGTGCGCACCAGCGGCATGTGGATGTTGGTGAACGTGATGTGGTCAGAAAGCGTTTCGGACGCCACCACGTCGGAGAACGCATCCAGCGCGGCCTTGCTCGGGTTGTACGCGCTGTAATTGGGGTTGCGTGCCTGCGCGCCCGCGCTCGACACGTTGACCACGTGGCCGAAGCGCCGCTCGCGCCAGTGCGGAAGCAACGCCAGCACCATGCGGACCGCGCCGAAGTAGTTCACGGCCATGACGCGCTCGTAGTCGTGCAGGCGGTCGGTGGAGTTGACCACCGACCGGCGTATCGACCGGCCGGCGCTGTTCACCAGATAGTCGACGTGGCCGAACCGACCGAGAATGTCCTTGACCGTGTGCTCCACCGACGACGAGTCGGGGACGTCGCACGTGAAAGCGTAAGCCCGGCCGCCTGATTCGCGGATCTCGGCCACGAGGTCGTCGAGCGCCGCTGCGTTGCGGCCCAGCGCGAACACCGTTGCGCCCCGCTTCGCGACCGCAATCGCCGACGCCCGCCCGATGCCGCTGGACGCACCTGTGATGATGACGTGCCTGCCGACCAGCGGGCCGTCCGGGTGATCGCGACGGGCCCGATCCGGATCGAGATGCTCGGCCCAGTAGCGCCACAGCACCGGCGCGTAGGACCCGAACTCGGGTACCTCGATTCCGCTGCCCTGCAAGGCTTCTCGGGTTGCCTCGGAGCTGAACGTGGTGGGCAGGTCCGCCACGTCGAGCAGTTCGGCGGGCACCCCCAGCTGGGTGACAGCGACATTGCGGACCGCCTTGGCGCGCCCGCGAAGCTTCATCACCGGCGCGGCCAGCGTGCCCGGCACGCTGCCCACCAGTGGCGGCAACCCGGCCGCCCTGGCCACACCGCGGTAAATGCCTTGCAACCCAACAGATTCCGGAGATGTCAAGTGGAACGTCTGTCCATCGCGATCTGCCAGGTGCATGAGATACACCAACGCATCCACCACGTAGTCGACCGGCACAATGTTGGTTCGGCCGGTGTCCGGCAGCACGATCGGCGTGAACGACGGGAGCTTCGCCAGTTTGGCAAGCAGCCCGAACAGGTAGTACGGCCCGTCGATCTTGTCCATCTCACCGGTGCGGGAATCGCCGACCACCGCGCCGGGCCGGTAGATGCGGTAGCGCAGGCCCCGCTCGTCGCGGACGAGTTGTTCAGCCTCGAACTTGGTCCGGTGGTACGGCGACGGCAGATTCTGGCCGACGTCGAAGTCGGCCTCGGTGTACTCGCCACGGAAATCTCCCGCCACCGCGATCGACGACACGTGGTGCAACGTCGCGCTGAGCCGTTTGGCGAATGCGATCACCGAGCGGGTGCCCTCGACGTTGGCGGCGCGCTGCGCGGCCTCGGGCACGGTGATGTTGTAGACCGCGCCGCAGTGCACCACGTGCTCGACGTCGCTCAGGGTCGCCAGCGTCTCTTCGGTGAGCCCCAGACCCGGCGCGACGAGATCGCCCACCACGGGTTTCGCCCGCTCGCCCCAGTCCGCCGCGAGCCGTTCGAACCGCGACAGCGAGGTGCGGCGCACCAGCACGCCCACCTCGTCGTCGGGCCGCGTCTGAAGAAGTTCCGACACCACACGGCGGCCTATGAACCCGGTACCGCCGGTAACGACATAGCGCATGGGAGCCATGGTGGTCTCCCGCGTCGGCAGGGTCAATGGTGTGTGACGGGCTCGCTTCAGCGCTTAGGCTCGCAGCCATGCCGCTCGACCCGAACGCCGTGGGCGCCAAGACCGAACCGACCGTCTTCGAATGGACCGACCGCGACACACTGCTCTACGCGCTGGGCGTCGGCGCGGGCGTCGACGACCTGGCCTTCACCACGGAGAACAGCCACGGCATCGAGCAGCAGGTGCTGCCCACGTACGCGGTGATCGCGTGCCTACCGTTCGCCGCGGCAGCCAAGATCGGCACGTTCAACTTCGCGATGCTGCTGCATGGCTCGCAGCAGATCAGGCTCTTCGCGCCGCTGCCGCCGGCCGGAAAACTCAGCGTGGTCGCCGAGGTCGCCGACATCCAGGACAAGGGCGAAGGCAAGAACGCGATCGTCATGCTCAAGGCGACGGGCACCGATCCGGACACCAACACGGTGGTCGCCGAGACGCTGACCACCGCGGTGATCCGCGGCGCGGGCGGCTTCGGCGGTCAGCCCGGCCAGCGGCCGGTCGCGCCGCCGATTCCTGACCGGCAGCCGGACGCGAGGATCGCGCTGCCGACGCGTGAAGATCAGGCGTTGATCTACCGGCTCTCCGGCGACCGCAACCCCCTGCACAGCGACCCTTGGTTCGCCCGGGAAATGGCCGGATTCCCGAAGCCGATCCTGCACGGGCTGTGTACGTACGGTGTCGCGGGCCGCGCGCTGGTCGCCGAGCTCGGAGGTGGCGACGCCCACAGGGTCACCGCCGTCGGTGCGCGCTTCACGAAGCCGGTGTTTCCGGGTGAGACGCTGACGACGTCGATCTGGCGGACCGACCCGGGACGCGCGGTGTTCCGCACGGAGGCGTGGAATCCCGACGGGTCAGACGCCCGGGTCGTCCTCGAGGACGGCACCGCCGAGTACTGCGGCTGAGCTCAGCGCCGCCCCAGGTAGCCCTCTTGCACCACTGTGCAGACAAGCTGTCCGGCCCTGTTGTAGATCGCGCCGTTGGACAGTCCGCGTGCGCCGATGCCGCTGGGCGAATGTTGTTCGTAGAGCAGCCAATCCGAGAAGTCCGGCGTGCGGTGAAACCACATCGCGTGATCGAGCGAGGCGATGCTGCCGGCCACCGGCGGACGTCGCGTCAGATACAGCACGGGATCGAGGATCGACCAGTCGCTGATGTAGGCGAGCAGACCCAATGCGGTCAGGGGGTCGGCGGGCACGTCGCCCGGGGCGCGAAACCACAGTCGGGCTTGCGGGCCCGGCGCGGCGGGAAGGTCGGCGGCCAGCAACGGCGGCGGGTCGACGTAGCGCATCTCCACCGGCCTCGGCTGCACCCAGAATCCGTCGAGCACGTCCGCGTAATCAGCGAGCTGGATCTCCAACGGTTGCAATGCTTCTGGGGGTGGCACGACAGGCATGGGCTGCTGGTAGTCGATGCCGTCGACGGGCTCGCTGAACGATGCCAGCGCTTCGAGGATCACCCGGTCGTCGCCCTGGGTGACCGCAACCGCACGAGCCGAGAATGTGCCACCGTCACGAAGCCGGGTGACGTTGTACTGCAACGGTTCTCGCGGGTCACCCGGGCGCAGGAAATACAGATGCACGCTGTGCGGCACACGGTCGGGCGCTGTGCGCCCGGCCGCCATCAGCGCCTGAGCCGCCACCTGCCCGCCGAAGACTCGCGTGTTGCGGGTGTCGTCGGGCTGCGGGCCGATGAACGCATCGTGACCGGCCGATTGCAGGTCGAGCAGCGCCAGGATGTCGGTCAGCGTCTCGGCCACGGCAACGATCATCGCCGATCGCCGTCGGTGACGTTCGGTTAGCCCTGCCCGTAGCGCTGGGCGATCGCCGGGGAGTCCAGCCAGCCGGAGTACGTGGGCTTTTTCGGCCAGCCGGCGGGCGAGTCTTGCCATTCCTCCTGGCGGCCCCACGGCAGGATGTCCAGCAGCCCGAACGTGTAGCCGAGCTGCTCGGTGCCGCGGCCGTTGGTGTGCCAGGTGCGGTAGACCGCCTCCTCGCCCGACGGAGCCGTCGCACGCAGGAACACGTTGACACCGAAGCCGCCGCCGGGTGGCGCGTCGACGTCGGCGCCGAACGTGCTGTCCGCCGACGAATACCAGTCCATCGTGTTGCCCACCTTGGCGCGGTAGGCCAACGCCTCGTCGATCGGGCCGTTGGTGACGACGACGAAGCGGGCGTCGTAGCTGTCCAGGAAATCGAGCCGGGTGAACTGGGAGGTGAACCCGGTGCAGCCGCCGCACTGCCACTCGGCGCCGTCGGTCCACATGTGGTGGTAGGTGATCAGCTGCGAACGCCCCTGGAACACGTCGGCCAGCCGGACCGGGCCGTCGGCGCTCGTCAGCGTGTACTCGGGCATCTCGACCATCGGCAGCCGCCGGCGCTGAGCGGCGATGGCGTCGAGCTCGCGGGTGGCGGCCTTTTCACGGCGGCGCAGTTCGTCGAGCGCGCGGCGCCAGGTCTGCTGATCGACGACGGGTGGTTTGGCGGAAAGGGTCATGCCGTGTAGACCCTCCGGGACGCCCATTTTCATCGCGATCTGCGGTGATTTTGGTGCGTTTTCCGGCGCTCAGCGCACGGAAACGCACCGAAATCGCGCGTGCCGGAAGCGGTGTTCTGGTTTGTGATCGAACATCAGTTCGATACCATGGCTCAGTGGGATGGTTCACTGGGCCGAGCTGGGGCGAGATCGAGCGGGTGCTCAACAGCAAGCCCCGCCGCGCCGGCGCGCCGTTGGAGGATCCCCTTGACCTCGGCGGACCGGCCGCCTCCCGTAAACGCGGCGCCTACCTTCGGCCCGACGTCCAGCCGGCGTCATCTCAGGTGCCCTACGCCGAATTGCATGCTCACTCGGCCTACAGCTTTCTCGACGGCGCCAGCACTCCCGAAGAGCTGGTCGAAGAAGCCGCTCGGCTCGACCTGCGCGCCATCGCGCTGACCGACCACGACGGTCTCTACGGTGTGGTGCGGTTCGCCGAAGCCGCCAAGGAACTGGGCATGCGCACGGTGTTCGGTGCGGAACTGTCGCTGTCGAACACCCCGCGCACCGAGCACCCCGACCCGCCCGGCCCACACCTTCTGGTGCTGGCCCGCGGACCCGAAGGGTACCGGCGGCTGTCACGCCAACTGTCCAAAGCGCATCTGGCCGGCGGCGAGAAAGGCAAACCGCGGTATGACTTAGACGCCCTCACCGAGGCCGCCGGCGGCCACTGGCACATCCTCACCGGATGCCGCAAAGGCCATGTGCGCCAAGCACTTATCACCCATGGACCGGAGGCGGCCGAAAAGGCGCTGGCCGATCTGGTGGACCGGTTCGGGCAGAGGCGAGTCAGTATCGAGTTGACGACGCACGGTCAGCCGCTTGACGACGAACACAACGCGGCGCTGGCGGCGCTGGCACCCAAGTTCGGGCTTGGATGTCATCGGCCAGGCGGCTCCGGTGTGGGCGTCGTCGCCACCACCGGCGCACACTTCGCCGAACCGTCCCGCGCGCGGCTGGCCATGGCGATGGGCGCGATCCGGGCTCGGCGCTCACTCGACGAGGCCGCCGGATACCTTGCGCCGCTGGGGGGTTCGCATCTGCGTTCCGGTACGGAGATGGCCCGGCTGTTTCCCGTAGAGGTGGTGACGGCCGCCGCCGACCTCGGCGAGCAGTGTGCGTTCGCGCTGGAGCTCATCGCACCGCAACTGCCGCCGTTCGACGTACCCGACGGGCACACCGAGGACAGCTGGCTGCGGCATCTGACCATGGCAGGAGCACGTGAGCGGTATGGACCGCCGGAGCGGGCATCGCGGGCCTACGCGCAGATCGAACATGAGCTGGAGGTGATCAAGGCGCTCAAGTTCCCAGGGTATTTCCTTGTGGTGCATGACATCACGCGGTTCTGCCGCCAAAACGGCATCTTGTGTCAGGGCCGGGGATCGGCGGCTAACTCCGCGGTCTGCTATGCGCTCGGGGTCACCGCGGTCGACCCGATCGCCAACGAGTTGTTGTTCGAGCGGTTCCTGTCACCCGAACGCGACGGGCCGCCCGACATCGACATCGACATCGAGTCGGACCTGCGTGAGAAGGCGATCCAGTACGTCTATGACCGCTACGGCCGTGACTACGCCGCCCAAGTGGCCAACGTCATCACCTACCGCGGCCGCAGCGCGGTTCGGGATATGGCTCGCGCGCTTGGGTTTTCGCAAGGGCAGCAGGATGCGTGGAGCAAGCAGATCAGCCGGTGGAACGGGGTTCGCCCAGAAAATGGGGCACAGTCTCCTGATGTGGCAGACATTCCAGAGCCGGTGATCGACCTGGCGCTGCAGATCTCCAACCTGCCCCGGCACATGGGCATCCACTCCGGCGGCATGGTGATCTGCGACCGGCCCATCGCTGACGTGTGCCCGGTGGAATGGGCCCGCATGGAGAACCGCAGTGTACTGCAGTGGGACAAAGACGATTGTGCGGCAATAGGTTTGGTGAAATTCGACATGCTCGGCCTCGGCATGCTCTCGGCGCTGCACTACGCGATCGACCTGGTGCGCGAGCACAAGGGCATCGACGTGGACCTGGCCAAGCTCGACCTGTCCGAGCCCGCGGTCTACGAGATGCTGCAGAAGGCCGACTCCGTCGGCGTGTTCCAGGTGGAGTCGCGCGCGCAGATGGCCACGCTGCCGCGCCTGCGACCCCGGATGTTCTACGACCTCGTGGTCGAGGTGGCACTGATCCGGCCCGGCCCGATCCAGGGCGGCTCGGTGCACCCGTACATCAAACGCCGCAACGGTGAAGAGCCCGTCACCTACGACCACCTGTCGATGGAGCCGGCGCTGCGAAAGACGTTGGGAGTGCCGCTGTTCCAGGAACAGCTGATGCAGCTGGCGGTCGACTGCGCCGGGTTCACCGCCGCCGAGGCCGACCAGCTCAGGCGTGCGATGGGCTCCAAACGCTCCACCGAAAAGATGCAGCGGCTCAAGGGCCGGTTCTACGACGGCATGCGCCAGCGCCACGGCATCACCGGCGAGGTCGCCGACCGGATCTACGAAAAACTGGAGGCGTTCGCCAACTTCGGTTTCCCGGAAAGCCATTCGCTGAGCTTCGCGTCGCTGGTGTTCTACTCGTCGTGGTTCAAGCTGCACCACCCGGCGGCGTTCTGCGCGGCGCTGCTGCGCGCGCAGCCGATGGGCTTCTATTCGCCGCAGTCACTGGTCGCCGACGCCCGTCGGCACGGGGTCGTCGTCCACTCACCCGACGTCAACGCCAGCCTCGCGCACGCCACGCTGGAAAACCGCGGGACCGAGGTGCGGCTGGGGCTGGGGGCGGTCCGCCAGATCGGCGACGAACTGGCGCAGGCGATCGTCGACGAGCGAAAAGCCAACGGGCCGTTCGCTTCTCTTCTCCACCTGACGTCGCGTGTGCAGCTGAGTGTGCCGCAGACCGAGGCACTGGCCACGGCCGGCGCGCTGGGCTGTTTCGGGGTCAGCCGCCGAGAAGCGCTGTGGGCGGCCGGAGCGGCAGCCACCCAACGGCCCGATCGGCTACCGGGCGTCGGGTCGTCGTCGCACATCCCGTCGCTGCCGGGCATGACGGAGCTGGAGTTGTCCGCGGCCGACGTGTGGGCCACCGGCATCTCCCCGGATAGCTATCCGACGCAGTTCCTGCGTGAGCATCTCGACGCGCTCGGGGTCATTCCCGCCGACCAGCTGTTGAATGTGCCCGACGGCACCCGGGTGCTGATCGCCGGGGCGGTGACGCATCGTCAGCGGCCCGGCACCGCGCGGGGAGTGACGTTTTTGAACCTCGAGGATGAAACCGGAATGGTCAACGTGCTGTGCACGCCGGGAGTGTGGGCGAGGCACCGCCGCGTGGCCCAGACCGCGCCGGCCATGCTGATCCGCGGTCAGTTGCAGAACGCCACCGGCGCGGTCACCGTCGTGGCCGAGCGGATCGGCCGCATCGAGCTCGCGATCGGCTCGAAGTCCCGCGACTTCCGGTGATTTCGGTGCGCTAACCGGCGCTCAGCGCACGTTAGCGCACCGAAATCGCTACTCCGCGGTCGGCGTTGTCCAGACCCGCTCGACGTTGATTCTCAGCCGGGTGCTGTACGCGGCGATCGCCTCCGTCAGCCCGAACTGCTCTGCGTCCGCGCGGTACTTCTCCCAATACGGCCCGTCTTGGCGGGGATCGACCCCCACCTCGTCGACGACCGCGTTGCCTCCGACGACGACGATCCCGCCACCGTTGCCGTCAGAGTCCAGGTTCAGGCTCACCCGCGACCGCGCCTCGATGTGAGAGACCTTGGCGGCGTTGGGCATTGAGTACACGATCAGGTCGTCGCCGTCGAAGTAGAACCACACCAGCCGCGGCACGGGTTGCCCCGACTTCGCGACGGTGGTCAGCCACCCGTAGTGGTCGTTGGAGAGCCTGTCGGTGACTTCTGGTGTCAGTTCGGCCATGAAGCGAATGTAGTCTCCACAAGATGGCCGCCCTCAATCTTTCCGTCGACGAACTGCTGACCACCACACGATCGGTGCGCAAGCGCCTCGATTTCGACAAACCGGTGCCGCGGGAGGTGCTGTTGGAGTGCCTCGAGCTGGCGATCCAGGCGCCGACCGGCTCCAACCAGCAGGGCTGGCAGTGGGTGTTCGTCGAGGACGCCGACAAGAAGAAGGCGCTCGCCGACATTTACCGCAAGAACTTCCAGTGGTACGGCGCGCAGCCCGGTCCCGAGTACGCCGAAGGCGACAGCCGCGCCGAGCAGCGGGAACGCGTGGTCTCGTCGGCCATGTATCTGGCCGAGCACATGCACGAAGCGCCGGTGCTGCTGATTCCGTGCCTGCAGGGCACGGTCGAAGACGCGTCGCAGAGCCCGGCGTCGTTCTGGGGGTCGCTGCTTCCGGCCGCGTGGAGCTACATGCTGGCGCTGCGGTCGCGTGGGCTCGGGTCGGCGTGGACGACGCTGCACCTGATCAACGGCGGCGAAGAGCAGGCGGCTGAGCTGCTCGGCATCCCCTACGAGGACTACCGCCAGGGTGGGCTGTTTCCGATCGCCTACACGAAGGGCACGGACTTCAAGCCGGCCAAGCGGCTGCCGGTCGAGCAGATCGTGCACTTCGACAGTTGGTGACGTCGAGCGCGGTCAGCCTCCAGACTTAGCGGCCTCCCGCAAACCCGTGCTGGCGCCACGCCTCGTACACGGCGACGGCCGCGGCGTTGGACAGGTTCAACGATCGGCGCCCGGGGATCATCGGAATCCGTACCGTGGCGGTGACATGCGGGTCCGTCAGCGTCTGCGCATCAAGCCCCGTCGGCTCCGGGCCGAACAACAGCACGTCGCCGGGCTGGTAGCTGATATCGGCGAACGATGCCGTCGCGTGGGCGGTGAAGGCGAACACGCGTGCCGGCCAAACCGCCCGCCATGCCTCGGCCAGGGATGCGTGCACAGTGACGGATGCGAGGTCGTGGTAGTCGAGCCCGGCGCGTCGGAGCTTCGGCTCGGACAGGTCGAACCCGAGGGGCTCGACGAGGTGCAACTCGCAGCCGGTCGCCGCCACCATCCGAATAGCGTTGCCTGTGTTCGGCGCGATCCGCGGCGAGAAGAACATCACCTTGAACAACGGCTGAGCACGATCGAGGTCGTCACTTGCATTGCATCCGATCGTATTCGCCTCCGGCGACTGGCCGGCCAAGGACGAGATTCAGCGCAGAATTCGTAGTGTGCAAAAGAACAGGCGCACGAATGCGAACAGCGCACAACCGAAAGAAAAACCAGCCGTCCTGCGGACACCCGAATTCGCTCGCGTAGAATTCCAGCGCGGCAAACGCCTCTGAACTGCGCTTGTTCTGCAGGCGGTTACCGCGCCGCCCGACGTCGGGGTCGACAAAAGCAGGAAAGTCTATGAGCCAGGCGCACATTCGAAACAGCGTGCAGCGATGACGATGTTCGAGCAGCCGGTGCTGCCCGACGACGCGGAAGAAAGTCCGCCCGCTGCGCCGCCCAAACGTCCGCCTTCGTGGTCGCCGTCGAATTGGCCGGTGGCCTGGAAGGTACTCGCAATCGTCGTCATCCCGATCGCGCTGGCCGTGGCGTTCGGCGGTCTGCGCGTGTACCACAGCGTCAACGACGCCCGGAATCTGCGCGCTGCCGCCGCCCGCGCGGACCTCGTCGCACCGATCGAGGACTACACCGGCGACTTGGAAAGCGCACTGCTGGCCTACGCGTCGGGTCCCGACGGCCCGGTCGCCCGCAAGGCGTTCGACGACTCCCGCGCCGAGCTGGAGCGCAAGCTGGCCGGCACCGACGTCGACTCCGACGTCCGCTCCGGCATCACCACGCTGTTGAACAGCGGTCCTGCGTTACTCGACCGGGCCGCGTCGAACAGCATCGGAATCCGCGACACCGTGACCACGTACGCGCCGATCCTGCTGACCGCCGAAGACGCGATCAACGGGTCGGTGCGGGTGGATGACGAACAGATTCGCGCGCAGGCCCAAGGGCTCAGCCGCGCCGTCGGGGCGCGCGGTCAGATGACGATGCAGAAGCTTCTGGTCAACCGTGGCGGCGAGCTGCCGGAGCCGGAGCTGCGCACGTCGATGATCACGCTGGCCGGCACCGAGCCATCCACGCTGTTCGGCATGAACCAGGTGCTCGGCGTGGGCTCAGCGGACGCGAAGGCACTGCAACAGCAGATGGTCAACCGGATGGCCGTCATGTCGGATCCGAACGCCGTGCTCGCCGGCAATCCCGACCTACTGCAGTCCCTGCAGGCCACCGACGACATCGCCAAGAAGGTGATCAGTGACACCACGCCCGCGGTCACCGGCGCGGTGGACCAGCAGGCGTCGGCGGCGCGTGCCGCCGCGATCCGGGACGCGGCGATCGTCCTGGTCGCGCTCCTGCTCGGGATCGTCGCCGTGGTCCTGGGCGCTCGATCGCTGGTCCAGCCGCTGCGCCGGCTGCGGGAGGGCGCCCTGCGGGTGGCCCACGAAGACCTACCCGCCGAAGTGGAACGCATCCGCGCCGGACACGAGCCGCAGCCCGTCGTGCCGATTCCCGTCTACACCACCGAGGAGATCGGCCAGGTCGCCCACGCGGTCGACGACCTGCACGAGCAGGCTTTGATGATGGCGGCCGAGCAGTCGCGGCTCGCCCTGCACGTCAGCGACATGTTCGAGACGATGTCGCGGCGCACCCGCTCGCTGGTGGACCAGCAGCTGTCGTTGATCGACGAGCTCGAACGCAACGAGGACGACCCGCGGCGGCTGGAGGCGTTGTTCAAGCTCGACCACCTGGCCGCCCGGATGCGCCGCAGCGGCAGCAACCTGCTGGTGCTGTCCGGGGCGAAGCCTCGCCGCGAGCACGCCGAATCGATGGCGGTGGCCGATGTCGTCAAGGCGGCGACCTCGCAAGTCGAGGACTACCAACGGGTGGTCATCACCACGGTGCCGGACAGCGCGGTCGTCGGCTCGGCGGCACCCGACGTCGTGCATCTGCTCGCGGAGTTGATCGACAACGCGCTGCGCTATTCGCCGCCCACCTCCGAAGTTCGGGTGTCTGCCGTGCGCACCGGTCCGCGCGGGCTGGTCATCGAGATCAGCGACAGCGGCCTCGGCATGACCGAGGGCGACCTGCGGATGACCAACATGCGCCTGGAGTCCGGCGGGGAGGTGACCCCCTACACCGCCCGCCACATGGGGCTGTTCGTGGTCGGGCGGCTGGCCCAGCGGCACGGGCTGGTGGTGCGGCTGCGCAGCTCGGTGGCCGGCGAGCCCGGCTCGGGCCTGACCGCCGGGGTGTTCATCCCCGCCGAGCTGATCGAACAGCCGGGCGCGACGGGGTGGACCCGCCCCGAGCAGCGCGACGAAACCCTGGAAAGCGACGACGCGACGGCAGCCGTCGGTCAGGCTGCTATCCGCGCTGCAGTCGCGGAACCAGCGCAGCGCAACGACACACCGGCGCAGGACGACCAGGACTCGCTGCTGCCGCGGCGGGCTCCCGGCGCCAGCGGCATCGTCGCGCTGCCCGGCGAGGAGCCGCAACAGGCAGCGCAGTCCCGCACGCCCGCGGACACGTCGGCGTACTTCGCGTCCCGTGAGCAGGCCGCCGAACCGCCGGAACCTTCGGCACGGACCCGGCCGCCGTCGTCACCGCTGGGTGACACCGACGTGATCTTTCAGAAGATGGTCTCGGAGTGGCTGATCGACCCGCAGGAGTTGATGCAGCCTTTCCAGTCGTGGGAATCGGTATGGGACAGCGGCTGGGAGGCGGCCGCGCAGGCCGAAGAGGCGCCGGTCGAACAGCGCACCGAGCACGGCTTGCCGGTGCGCGAACCCGGCGCACGGCTGGTGCCCGGCTCGGCTCAGCGCTCCACCGGGCGGCCGAACGGCGCCGCGCACCGCAAACCTGACGACGACCGCGACGTGGATGCGGCCGCCGAGCGTGACCCCGAAGCCGTGCGGGCGTCGTTGTCCAGCCACTGGAGCGGGGTGCGCGCCGGCCGGTCGCACGCGCGTGAAGACGACGCGGGAGACGACGAATGACGCGTCCCGCGCGCAACCAGTCGCTGGACTGGCTGGTGTCGGCGTTCGCCCGGGACGTGCCCGGCGTGTCGCATGCGATCCTGGTGTCGGCCGACGGCCTGCTGGTGGCCGCCAGTGCGCACCTACCGACAGAACGCGCCGATCAATTGGCCGCTGTCAGTTCGGGATTGGCGAGCTTGTCGACAGGCGCGGCGCAACTGTTCGAAGGCGGCCGGGTGCTGCAGTCGGTGGTCGAGATGGAAAACGGCTACCTGCTGCTGATGCGGGTGGGAGACGGGTCACACCTGGCGGCGTTGGCGTGCACGTCGTGCGACATCGGCCAGGTCGGCTACGAGATGGCGGTCTTGGTGGAACGCGTTGGGGCAGTTGTGAAGTCGGCACGGCGAGCGACGCAGCAGTCGTGAGGCGTGATGAACCCCCGCAGTGAACCGAACCTGGTACGGCCGTACACTCTGACGGCCGGGCGGACGAGCGCGAGCATTGCGTTGCCGCTTGAAGCGCCGATCGCGGTACGGCGGTCCGCCGACGACAACGGCTGGCTTCCCAACGACGTACGAGAGGACATCGTGAAGCTCTGTGCCGCAAGGCCGTCCGTTGCGGAGATCGCGTCGAAGCTGAGCCTGCCGCTCGGCGTGACGCGGGTGCTGGTGGCCGACCTGGTCGAGTCCGGGCACCTGCGCGTACTCGCCACTCTCGACGACGACTCGTCGGTCGAGGAGCGGCGCGAGTTGATCGGAAGGACGCTGCGTGGCCTCCGCACACTCTGAGACCCAAGCCTCCACCAAGATCGTGATCGCCGGCGGATTCGGCGCAGGCAAAACCACTTTCGTCGGTTCGGTGTCCGAGATCATGCCGCTGCGCACCGAGGCGATCCTCACCGAGGCCTCGGTGGGTGTCGACGAACTCGACGGCACGCCCGACAAGAGAACCACCACGGTGGCCATGGACTTCGGCCGCATCACCCTGGCCGAAGAGGATCTGGTGCTGTACCTGTTCGGCACGCCAGGGCAGCGCCGCTTCTGGTTCATGTGGGACGACCTGGTGCGCGGTGCGATCGGCGCGATCATCCTGGTGGACGTACGCCGGCTGCAAGACAGCTTCGCAGCCGTGGACTTCTTCGAAGCGCACAGACTGCCGTTTCTGGTGGCGGTCAACCAGTTCGACGGCGCACCGCGCTACCCGGCCGACGAGGTGCGCAAAGCGCTTTCGCTGCCACCCAGCGTTCCGGTGATCAACGTCGATGCCCGACAACGGGATTCGGCGAAACAGGCGCTGATCGCGCTCGCGGAGTACGCCCTGGAACAGCTGACGCCGGCTCGGTGAGCGCCCTACCGGTTACTATTCGGTAACCTACGCTAACGTAGGTAGGTGCGTTCGCCTCTGCGGGGCGATCAACTAGTGCGGTCTGGAACCGTCGACAGATGTAAGGAGCAGACCGTGACGCAGATGCCGTCCAGTCCCTCGCATCCGGATCGCCTGCCGGGTCACGTCGGCGTCGCGATCGTCGGTAGCGGTTTCTCCGGCCTGGGCGCGGCCGTCAAGCTGGACGAAGCCGGTCACCGAGACTTCGTCGTACTCGAGCGCGGCACCGACGTCGGCGGGACCTGGCGCGACAACACATACCCCGGCGCCGCCTGCGACGTGCCGTCGCACCTGTACTCGTACTCGTTCGCCCTGAACCCGGACTGGACGCGGTCGTTCTCGAGGCAGGAGGAGATCCAGAACTACCTGCGCGGAGTCGCTCGCCGGGCCGGTGTCCTCGACCGGCATGTGTTCGGCTGCGAGGTGAAAAGGGCGGCGTGGAACGAGCGCCGCAACCACTGGGAGCTGTCGACCTCACGCGGGACGATGACTGCCGACGTGCTGATCGGTGCCTTCGGTGCGCTGGCGGAGCCCAAACTGCCGGACATTCCCGGGATCGAGGGCTTCGACGGTGAACTCTTCCACTCGGCGCAGTGGAACCACGCCGCCGACTTGCGCGGAAAGCGCGTCGCTGTGATCGGCACGGGCGCGTCGGCGATCCAGATCGTGCCGGCCATCGCGGACACGGTGGGTCACATCGACGTCTATCAGAGAACCGCCCCCTGGCTCTTGCCCCGATTCGACCGGCCGTTCACCTCTGTCGAGCGGTGGGCGTTCCGCAATGTGCCCGGTGTGCTGTGGCTCGCCCGGTTCGGGATCTACGCCGCCCGCGAGACGCAGGTGGTGGGGCTGGCCAAGTATCCGCCCCTGATGAAAGTTTTCGAGTTGATATCGCGGGCCAAGATCCGCAGCGAAATCCGCGACCCCGACCTGCGGCGCAAGGTCACGCCCAATTTCCGCATCGGATGCAAGCGCATGCTGATCGCCAACGACTGGTATCCGACGCTGGACCGCGACCACGTCGACTTGATCACCGACGGCATCGAGCGGGTGGAGGGCCGCAGCATCGTCGCCAAGGACGGCACCGCGCGGGAAGTCGACGCGATCATCGTGGCGACCGGCTTCCACGTCACCGACTCGCCGATGTTCGAGACCATCTGCAACAGCGACGGGCGAAGCCTGGCGCAATCCTTCGCCGACAAGGGCATGCAGGCCTACAAGGGCACCACCATCGCGGGATTTCCCAACGCGTTCTTCCTCGTCGGGCCGAACACCGGGCTCGGGCACACGTCGATGGTGTACATGATCGAGTCGCAACTGAACTACGTCATCGATGCGATCGAGACCATGAAAGCGCGCGGGCTCACCAGAGTCGAGGTCCGCCGAGACGTCCAAGACGCCTACAACGAACAACTCCAGCGCAAGCTCGCGCGCACCGTGTGGATGACCGGCGGCTGCGCCAGCTGGTATCTGGACGCCCACGGCAACAACACGACCCTGTGGCCTGACTTCACGTTCCGGTTCCGCGCTCAGACGAAACGCTTCGACGTCGATGCCTACTTGACATCGGCGCGTCAGCTCAGCGACGCGAATTGATCTGCAACGCAACACAACTCGTCGGGAAGGCAGAACACCGTGGGATCGTTCGAACGCAAAGTGGCGGTGGTCACCGGTGCGGGCTCCGGCATCGGGCGCTCGCTTGCAGTGGGCTTGGCGCGCCGGGGCGCGCGGGTGGCCGTCTCCGACATCAACGAAGAGGGGCTGGCAGAAACCGCTGAGATGGTCACCGCGCTCAACGGTGAGCCGCATGCCGAACTTCTCGATGTCAGCGACCGCTCGGCAGTGCAGACCTACGCATCGTCAGTCGCCGCACACTACGGAGTGGTCCATCAGATCTACAACAACGCCGGAATCGCAAGCGGTGCAGCGCCACTCATCGACTGCGACTACGAAACCTATGAGCGGATCATCGCGATCAACCTCTGGGGCGTCATCAACGGCACCAAGGAGTTCCTGCCGCACTTGATCGAGTCCGGCGACGGACACGTCGTCAACATCTCCAGCCTCAACGGCCTGATGTCCCAAGCCTCGATGACCGGTTACTGCACCACCAAATTCGCCGTGCGAGGATTCACCGAGGCACTTCGTGCCGAGATGTTGTCGGCGGAATATCCGGTGAAAGTCACCGTCGTGCACCCGGGCGGTATCGCGACGAACATCGCCACGTCGGCCCTCACCGAGGCCGAGCGCGCCGGCCGGGAAATCACCGACGCGCAGCGCCGACGCGCCGAGGCGTACAACCGCAAGCTGCTCAGAATGTCTCCCGAGCGAGCCGCCGACATCATCCTCGACGGTGTCGAGGCCAACCGGAGCCGGGTGCTGGTGGGCAGGGACGCCAAAGGTGTCGACCTGCTGGTTCGGCTCCTTCCGCGCTCCCACGTCCGGCTGGTTCTGTGGTGGGAGAAGCGGATCTTCGGCGGCTA